>JBFMCL010000024.1 GCA_040754395.1 Nitrospirota bacterium
CTCTTTGTACCACTCTTTTGAATACTCTCTACTTGTTCCATCGATGACACTCCTTTCGTCTAACCCAATTTGGAGTGTCACCCTATTTCCCTAATTCCTTGGTATCATAAACTGGTCGTTAGGACAAGCAATGAGAATTCCTTTACCTGGTGAATTAAGAAAATTGATAACAGGTTTAAATTGGTAAGGGTAAAAATCTGTATTTGTAGTCTCCATGCTATAAATCAAATTAGCAAGTCGACCACTGAGACGAATATAGGTAAGATTTTGTCTAAGGTCTGCTGCTCGGCCAAACTTGCCAGCAGCTAATAGTTTTAGAGGATCTGTAATTTTATCTGCAATTTCGAATTGATTTTCAGGTACGAAATGTGTTTCGTCGGGGAAAACTACTTCCCAGACTAAGCGGCCAGCTCGCTCTCGGTGTTTTCCAGTTAAAACGCCGATACGCCCAGGATCAGCAATAAGTCTGACTCTTGTTCCCACTTCTAACTTACATATCCCTATTTTTATAATTTTTTATTAACTTTATACTTGTTAGCATTCTTATGAAGATAATTTATGTGATATGCATATTTGTGCCAATAATTATTAATAATTTCAAGCAAGTCGAGGCGTTCACTTGCGGTTGTCCCCTCATCCATACCAAAGGGCTTCTCCTTCCTTTATCAGCAATACAATGGACAACAATTCCTTAAAAAAGCCCCTCGAATTCACAAGGGGCTTTCTGGTCAATATCTTCATTGCCCTTACTTCACTGCATCCTTGAACGCCTTGCCAGCAGAGAACTTCGGCAGTTTTCGTGCCGCAATCTTCATTGTTGCGCCAGTCCGCGGGTTCCTTCCGGTCCTTGCTTTTCTCTTGGCAAGCGAGAAGGTGCCAAACCCCACGAGAGAGACTTTTTCTCCCTTCTTGACCGCTTTGAAAATTGCCGTGAGCGCTCCCTCAAGCGCCTTTGCCGCACATGCCTTTGTACACCCTGATGCCGCTGCCATTTTCGCAATCAGATCCGCTTTTGTCATTTCACTGCCCCCCTCTTGAAGATATGTTGGTAGATACGCATTGAAACGATTGTATGAAAAGAAAGGATGTCTGTCAAGGGATGCGGAAGAGGATGCTGTTCCTCTCAGGGGGAGGGCGGTAATTATTGGGAAGGTGGAGCTTCAGGGGAGTATGGAATTACGCTCCTATTTCTTCTTTCCTTGCGGGTAAGCTTTTGGGGTCAGCCCTTGAATCGTGATGAATATGCATTGTGTTGGAGCCCACTCTCAATTTCTGTTTGCACCCAACAAAGCTAACACGACTTGATAACCGTTTCTTTCTGTGGTTCTATCCCCCGTTCCTTGGAAAGGAGATACTAGGGTCAGGTCTTGTTTCTTGATTAACATGGCCAATATCTTCTCAAAACGTTTTCTATCATCTAAATTTTGCTCCGACATACATATTTGTACTAGTAATGTTTAATAATTTGAAGTAAAGGACAATGTTCCCTTGCAGGTGTTAGAAATAGCTTGAAACGGAAAGCTTTATCCTCTCTTGCTGTATAAGTTTCTTCATTCTGGTATCTTATTTCGACTTCATGGGCCTCTTGATATTTTTCACGTATTTGTTGTATTTCTAATGCATGTGTTCTTATATATTTGGAGGTGGTCGGGGAATTTTGTAGAATCTGTTTAGAATTCGTTCGGCAGCAAATGCCACCAGAGCCTTTACAGACCACCCCGATGATTTTCATTCCCTCCCTTACCCGAAAGGGGGCGTTTCGAGTAAATTTGCCCACCTGAAAAGCCCGAAAACCATCGATTTTGTTTGCTTTATTGACATTTGCAGGGTAGAATTTTGCCCAAAAGGAATGCCAAAGGAGTAAAAATATTAGCACCATCTCACATGGCAAAAGCGGTAGGTATTCTGGATAACACGCTTAACGAAAAAACGATTAGCACAAAAATAGCACAATTTGTGAGCTGAGTTGAATAAGAGATCGAGGCAAGTTATTGATTTAATGGTAGGCGCGAAGGGGATTGAACCCTTGGCCTCTTCCGCGTCAAGGAAGCGCTCTCCCACTGAGCTACGCGCCTATAGAAAAAACTATTTAACCTGAATCCGGTAAATCTTGTCAAGGCTGACAAGATGCAATCAGTGAATCTCGAGGGCTGAAAAGAAATACGGTATTTCGTAAGCAGCCGATTCCTTCGAGTCCGATCCGTGGACGATATTATGTTCAATGTCTGACGCAAAGTCAGCCCTGATCGTGCCGGGAGCGGCGTCCTTCGGGTTTGTCGCGCCCATGATCTCCCTGACCTTTGCAATTGCCTGCTCTCCTTCAACGACCATCAGCACGACAGGCCCTTCGGACATGAACGCGGTCAGGCTCCCGTAAAAAGGCCTGTCCTTGTGCACGATATAAAACCCTTTTGCCTCGTCTTCGGACATGCGGATCATCTTGATCGCCGCTATTCTGAGGCCGGCCTGCTCAAACCTCCTGATTACTTCACCGATGACGTTCTGTTTTACCCCGTCAGGCTTGACTATTGATAATGTTCTTTCCATGTTCCCTCCGTCTATATCGACAGCTTTTTTATCAGGGTTGCGACCGATGCGCATGATTTCCTGAACTGCGCCTTTTCCTCTTTCGAGAGTTTCACCTCGACAACTTTTTCCGCCCCGTCTTTTCCGAGGATGACCGGCACCCCCATGTACAAATCCTTTACCCCGTATTCCCCGTTCAAATAGGCGGCACAGGGGAGAACCCTTTTTTCATCCAGCAGGATGGCCTTGATCATCTGAAAGGTTGATGCCGCAGGGGCATAATAGGCGCTGCCTGATTTCAGGTATGCGACTATTTCCGCACCACCGTTCCGTGTCCTTTCTATCAGTGCCTGGATCTTTTTCCGGGGCAGCAGCTCAGTCAGCGGAAGTCCTTTCACTGTCGTGAACCTCGGCAACGGGACCATATCGTCCCCGTGGCCGCCGAGCACAAGCGCCTCGACGTCTTCGGGAGAAACCTTCAGTTCCCAGGAAAGAAACGCTGAAAGCCTTGCGGCGTCAAGAATGCCGCCCATGCCCAACACGCGCCTGCAGGAGAATTCAGTGGTTTTCCACGCGAGCTGTGCCATGACATCCATGGGGTTTGTGACTATAAGGAGGATGCTGTTCGGTGACAGAGGCGCCACTTCGCTGCAGACCCCCCTTACGATGTTGGCGTTTGCATGGAGAAGGTCATTCCGGGACATGCCGGGTTTTCTTGCAAGCCCTGCGGTAATAACGATGAGGTCTGAACCTGCGGTATCGGCATAACTGTTCGTCCCCAGTATCGCGGATGAGGAATTCCAGAGAGGACAGGCCTCTGCCATATCAAGCGCCTTCCCCTGAGGCATGCCCTCCACGATATCAAACAGGACTACGTCAGCCAGCCCGGACTGCACGATAAGCTGTGCGGTTGTCGCGCCGACGTTTCCGGCTCCTATGACCGAGATCTTCTTTTTCATTGAGAACTAAAATTATAAAGGATAGGATGGGATAATGGCAAGGAACATCATGCAAAATGCAGGGGACTAATCTTCGACAGGGTTTTCGGAGAGCTTCTCGAGCTTTACTTTTGCGATCCTCCTGCCGACCATTTCCACGATTCTCAGCTTCATGTTGTCCGCAATGATCTCGTCGCCCGGTTCGGGTATGCGCTGAAGAAAGGTGACAATAAACCCGCCAAGCGTTTCGTATTCGGGCGACTCAGGTATCTCGATCCGGCAATCTTCCTGGAGGTCCCTGATGCTGATCGAGGCATCTATGATCATTGTGCCGTCACCAATATGAATGACAGGACTCTCCACATCAAATTCATCCCTTATCTCGCCGATAATCTCCTCAATCAGGTCTTCCAGCGTCACCAGGCCCGAAACCGCTCCGTACTCGTCTATGACGATGGCCATATGGACACGTTTCCTCTGCATTTCTTTCAGTAAGGAACTGATTTTCAGTGTTTCCGGAGCAAACAAGGGCGGTTTGACAATCCTCCTGACGATTACGTTCTCCGACATCAGAAGGGTGTTGAAAAAATCCTTTGCATGGAGGATTCCCCTGATATCATTGATATCTTTTCCGATTACCGGATACCGGGAAAATTTTTCCTCGAAAATGATATGCTTCACCTCATCAATCGGCATGTTGATGCCGATCGTGACCATTTGGGGGGATGGCACCATAACCTCTTTCACGAAGATGTCAGTGAAGGCGAACACACTGTGGATCAGTTCTTTCTCCGCTGCCTCGAAAATGCCCTTTTCTTTCCCTTCCTCTATCAGCATCTTGATTTCTTCTTCCGATATGTATCCTCTTTCACGGAATGCCTTTTTCCCGAAGGGTTTCAGCAGGATATTCGTGCTTGCGGTCAGGATTGTGACGAATACGCTTGCAAGTTTCGAGAATTTTTCTATTTTCGGCGCAAGAAAAAGGCCCACTGCCTCGGGATGGGAAAGGGCTATCGATTTCGGGATCAGCTCACCCAGCACCACGGAAAAATAGGTGATAATGATTGCGACAATCGCGATGGACACAGCGTCGCTGGAGGCGGCGATGATAGAGACCGGTACCGTTTCGAGAAACGGCTTGAGGAACCGGATAGCCACTGCACCGCTGATCGCGGAAGCAAGCGCCACTGCCATGGTGACCCCGATCTGGATTGTGGCGAGGAATTTTTCAGGGTTCTCCCTCAGCCTGCCAAGAGATTCGGCATTCTTCCTGCCTTCGTCGATCATCTGTTTTATGCGCGTTTTCCTGAGGGTGACGACGGCGATTTCGGCGGCGGCAAAAAAACCGTTCAGGCAGATGAAAATGAGTATGATAACGATATCAGACCACATGGATCGTTACGGGCAAAGGGTCTGCAGAGCTGTCTGCGCCGACCCTTAGTCTGCTGTGAGGGAAAATGTCCTTGTCCGCAGTTTTATTGGGAGGTTCTTTTTTTTGTGAGTCACTTTCCATTATGCAGATTACTTTAGTCTCTCGATTATGGCGTCTGCCATGCCTGATGTTGTTGCGGCAGTCGGGTCATCGGGAGCAGGCTTCAGGTCATATGTCACATGCCTTCCTTCTGCCACGACAGAGGCTACGGCTGATTCGAGTCTGCCGGCTGCGTCGAGTTCTCCGAGATGTCTGAGCATCATGACACCTGAGAGTATCATAGCAAGGGGATTGACTTTATTCAACCCTTTGTACTTCGGCGCGCTGCCGTGTACCGGTTCAAATACCGCATATTCTCCGCCGAGGTTCGCACCCGGGGCAACGCCAAGTCCGCCGATCAGGCCGGCTGCAAGGTCGGATACCACATCTCCGTAAAGGTTTGGCAGCACGATGACATCATACAGTTCGGGTTTCTGGACGAGCTGCATGCACATGTTATCAACGATCCTGTCTTCGAACTCGATATCGGGATACTGCGCAGCCACGGCCCTTGAGGTTTCGAGAAAGAGGCCGTCGGAATATTTCATGATATTCGCTTTATGTACCGAAGTAACCTTTCTCCTTTTATTCTTGCGGGCATACTCAAACGCGAACCTTACGATCCTTTCCGTCCCGAATACGGATATCGGTTTTATGCTGATGCCCGAGTCGTGCCTGATCTGCTTTCCGGTCAGTTCATGAATCAGGCCGATTACCTTTCTTGCATCCTCCGAGTCTTTTTCAAATTCTATTCCTGCATAAAGGTCTTCGGTATTTTCCCTGACGATAACGAGATCGACAGCATCAAAACGAGTCCTGACACCCTTGAATGTCCTCGAAGGCCTGAGGCAGCAGTAGAGGTCGAGCACCTGCCTGAGCGTCACATTCACGCTCCGGAAGCCTGTTCCCACCGGCGTGGTGATGGGCCCTTTAATGGCGACCCTGTTTTTCTTGATGGAATCAAGCACTCTCTGGGGCAGAGGGGTTCCCTCCTGTTCGAACACATCAAGCCCCGCTTCCTGGATATCCCATGTGATGGGAACCCCGGTCGCTTCGATTACGCGCCGCGTTGCCTCTGAGATTTCGGGTCCTGTTCCGTCTCCGGGGATGAGGGTAATGGTATACATCAGATGTCCACCTTGAGGATCTTCTTCACCGTCTCAGGATACGTCGCGATCAGCTTCAGCTCATCGTCGGTGAGCGGCTTCTGCGTGTGAAGATTTGAATACTGCACAAGCTCGAGCACCTTTCTTGCCTCATTGTCGTCATGGAAGTGAATCCCGAGCTTGTCATAGACATGCCTGAACCCTTTGATGCCTCCATACTCCCCGGTTGTTATGATCCTTCCGGTTTCTGCAAGCTCAGGTTCGCCCCTGCCTACATCCTCCGGGTCATAGAGTTCATAATTGCGCCTGTCTTTCAGCGCGCCATCCGCATGTATCCCTGATTCATGGGCGAATGCGTTTGCGCCTATCCCCGGCTGGTTGATCGGTATCGGAATATTGAATGCATAGGAGGCATATTTGCCGATCTTCCACGCCATCTTGAGGTCAATATGCTTGTCCAGAGGCAGCTTGTCTTTCAGTCCCTGGGAGAATTTCAGCGCGAGTATTGTCGAAACAAGGTCGCAATTGCCGCAGCGCTCCCCGAACCCGTTGACGGTGGTATTGATATAAGTATCGACACCTGCTTCAATCGCCCCCTGTGCTCCGGCAACAGAAACCGCCTCTGCCATGCCAAGGTCATTGTGGCAGTGCATCTCGAGGGGAAACTTCGTTGCAAGCGCCAGCGCCTTTGCCCTTTCATAAATGGTGATCGGGTCGTCCGTCCCCAGTGTATCGCAGTATCTGAAACGGTCTGCCCCGGCCTCTTTTCCCGCGAGGATGAACTCGATCAGCCTCTCCAGCTCTGTTCTTGATGCATCCTCCGCATTAATCCCGACGGTTTCGGCGCCGAGTTCCCTTGCTGTCTTGACCGCCTCAACAAGAGACTGCGTGATGTCCCTGAACGTCTTTTTTCCCTGGAATTTGCCTGATATCATGATCTCTGACGTAGATACGGAAATATTGATATGCTTGAGATCAGGACAGTTTTTGAAGCTCAGCCTTACATCCTCGGGGATCGCCCTGCACCAGCCCTCGAGGTGTATCCTTTTGATGGCCCCGAGTTTTACCAGCTCGAGGTTTGCATTGATGTAGTTGATTTCGTGCTTGAGCGTGGGAAAGCCGATCTCGCTCTGGAATAAGCCCATCTCATCGAGATAGATATTCAGCATCGTCTTTGCGAGTTTCGGGAGGAGAATCCGGGATGTCTGGACACCGTCCCTGTTTGTTACGTCGATCAGATATACTGTACCTTTCATCTGCATGTATCTCTTTCATTAATTAAATTTCCCCTGGAGGTATTCTTCAGGGATATGGATTTGACCGGAAAATGCTTGTTAGGGCATATAGTGTCTCAACCTTATATCCTAATATTAATAGCATAAATTGATTAATATTACAATAACTTCCCTGCTCAGATGCACTGCCGGATCAAATAAAGACTGGAAAAGAGCACCGCTCTCTGTTAAAATTAAAGCCAGTTTTTTTAAAGAAAATGGAATTTAAGGGACAGACAGCATTAGTTACCGGCGGAACGCGCGGCATCGGCAAGGCGATTGCAGAGCAGCTTGCACGAAAGGGCGTCAATGTCATAGTCGCCGGAAGAACCCTCGCTGCGGCAGACGAGGTTGCAGAATCGTTGGCGGCACTGGGCGTTCAGGCTGCGGGAAAAAGACTCGATGTGTCAGATGCGGCAGAGGTCGAAAAGGTCTTTGAGGAGATCCGGTCAGAGTTCAGGAGGATAGATATCCTGGTGAACAACGCCGGGATTACCAGGGACGGACTCCTGATGAGAATGAAGGAGGATGCATGGGATGCCGTCCTCGGGATCAATCTGAAGGGAGTTTTTCTCTGCTCACGGGAAGCGATAAAGGATATGGCGAAGCAGCGCTACGGCCGGATTATCAATATCACCTCGGTGGCTGCCTTCATGGGAAACCCCGGACAGGCAAATTACAGTGCTTCAAAGGCAGGAATAGTCGGGTTCACAAAAACAGTAGCGAAAGAGTATGCGGGCAGGGGCGTTACCGTAAATGCTGTTGCCCCGGGTTTCATAGAGACGGCAATGACGGATGTTCTGCCAGATAATATCAAAGAGGAGATGAAAAAACTCATACCGCTGGCCCGGTTCGGTTCAGTGGAAGACGTGGCGAATGCTGCTGTCTTTCTTGCATCGCCTGAATCCGGGTATATCACCGGCCAGGTGATACATGTGAATGGCGGCATGTATATGTAATGCGTGAAGACACGGAAACAGCAGATCCAGTAAAAAATCATTGAAGAGTGCATATGGAGGTGTATGAATGTTCGAAGAAAAAGTAAAGGAAATCATTGCAAAGCAACTCGGGGTGAATGCGGCGGAGGTTGTCCCTGAAGCGTCATTTGTCGAAGACCTCGGTGCGGATTCACTTGATACGGTTGAGCTCGTCATGGCATTTGAAGAGGCCTTTGGCATTGAGATACCTGATGAGGATGCAGAGAAGATCTCCAAGGTGAAAGATGCCATCGAATACATCAATACAAAAAAATCAGCGTAAGTCCCTCGAGTTTTTTCATGAATAAGAAGAGAGTTGTTATTACCGGGGTGGGTATGATTACCCCCCTTGGTATAGGCGTTGAAGAGAGCTGGAAGGGTCTTGTCGACGGCAATCCCGGCATCCGGAGGATTACCCAGTTTGATGCCTCGGCATTCCCGACCCAGATTGCAGGTGAGGTGCAGAACTTCAACCCTGAGGATTACATCGAACTGAAAGAAATCAAAAAGATGGACCGGTTTATCCATTTTGCGCTTGCCGCTGCGGAGATGGCGGTCAAAGATGCCGGGTTCAGTGTCACCGGGCAGAACGCTGACAGGGTTGGCGTAATTGTCGGGTCCGGCATCGGCGGACTGCATGCGATCGAACATTACCATTCGGTTCTGCTGGAGAAAGGGCCAAGAAAGATTACGCCTTTCTTTATCCCGATGCTGGTGGTCAATCTTGCAGCAGGCCAGATATCGATCAGATTCGGGGCAAAAGGCCCGAACTCGGCTGTTGCGACCGCATGTGCTACCGGGAGTCATGCAATCGGCGATGCATTCAAGATTATCCAGAGGGGAGACGCGGATGCAGTGATCGCAGGGGGAACAGAGGCGGTGATAACGCCTCTCGGCATCGGCGGATTCAACGCAATGAAGGCATTGTCCACGAGAAATGATGCGCCTGAAAAGGCGAGCAGACCATTTGACATCGCAAGAGACGGATTTGTGATGGGGGAGGGGGCAGGCATTGTCATCCTTGAGAGTTTTGAAAATGCCATGGACCGTGGAGCAAAAATATATGCGGAAATTGTGGGATACGGAATGACTGCCGATGCTTATCATATCACTGCGCCTGCCCCGGGCGGCGAGGGTGCGGCGCGGTGCATGGCGATGGCATTGAATGATGGAGGGGTCAGCGCCTCCGAAGTAGGGTATATCAATGCACACGGGACGTCTACGAAATTCGGTGATGAACTTGAAACAAGCGCGA
Source organism: Nitrospirota bacterium (assembly GCA_040754395.1). Lineage (NCBI taxonomy): Bacteria > Pseudomonadati > Nitrospirota > Nitrospirota bacterium. The sequence goes on from JBFMCL010000024.1 coordinate 9,548, forward strand.
TAAAGACCGTTTTCGGCGACTATGCTTACAAACTGACGGTCAGCTCGACAAAGTCGATGATAGGCCATCTTCTGGGGGCTGCCGGTGGAGTCGAGGGGGTTATCTCCATATTGGCAGTGCATCATGACATTGTGCCGCCGACAATAAATCTCGACAATCCCGACCCGGAATGCGACCTTGATTATGTGCCGCATGAGGCGAGAAGGATGACTGTCGATTATGCCCTGACGAATTCGTTCGGATTCGGCGGGACGAATGCTTGTCTGCTGTTTAAGAAGTTTGCAGAGTAACTCTTCTTTCCATGCGTGAACACGATCTCACAGAACTGGAAGAAAGTCTCGGCTATTCATTCAAAAACAAGGATATCCTGGCGGAAGCCCTTACTCACCGGTCTTACTGCCACGAGCACCCCGACAGGACAGAATGCTACAATGAGCGACTTGAATTCCTCGGGGATTCGGTGCTCGGGCTGTCGATCGTTGAAGCGCTTTTCCTGTATGACAGCAAACTGACAGAATCCACAATGGCAAAGACCAAATCCTATCTCGTAAAGGAGGCGGTTCTCTCTGAAATCGCAGGCTCGATTTCCCTCGGCAGGTATCTCAGGCTTGGCAAGGGTGAAGAATCCACAGGGGGCAGAAAAAAAAGGTCTCTTCTTGCGGATGCCCTGGAAGCGGTGTTTGGCGCGGTGTATATTGACGGGGGATATGACAGGGCCAGAAAGCTGATCCAGCGGCTGTTCAGGGAGAAAATCGTTGCGATCATGAATTCCGGAGAATTCCAGGACTTTAAAACAACTCTCCAGGAAAAGACCCAGCTTTTTTACGGTATGGTCCCTGAATATGTCATGATAAAGGAAGAGGGAGAGGAACATAAGAAGGTATTTACCGTGGAAGTGCTTGTGATGGGCGAAAAACTCGGCACGGGTGTCGGAAAAAACAAAAAGGAGGCGGAAACGCTGGCTGCCCGGGAAGCACTCAAAAAACTCCCGCAGTAAAATTCAGGTGTATTTGACTGAAGTGCGCATTTCTGATAGTCTTTTCTCAATAGAAGGCTGACGTATTCACCACACTCATAAAACGTCCGGGGATATCCCATGTGCGTTGGCTCCCGGGATTTTGCAAGACCATTAAATTGTCAGGAGGTGATCAGCGTGGCAAAAGATCCGGTATGCAACATGCAGGTGGATGAGAAGAAGGCAGCCGCAACAAGCGTGTATAAAGGCGCCACATACCATTTCTGCGCAAAGATCTGCAAGGAAAAATTCGACAAGGACCCTGAGAAGTATATGACAAAAGAACAGAAATAACCGGGAGGAGAGATGAAAAGACTGCTATTGATGTTTGTATTGTTGGCGTTGTGGACAACGGCCTTTGCACAGACAGGAACCCATGGCGGGATGCAGGGGCATGAGATGATGCCTGAAAAAGGAAAGCAGATGCCCGTGATGCACTGTCCCGGGATGCAGCAGATGTCCGGCGGTATGATGCGCGAAGGAAAGCAGATGCCTGCGATGCAGATGTGTCCCATGATGGGATCTGGCATCATGCAGGACATGATGACAATGATGATGGATATGATGGACATGCAGGAAAAGATGCTTAAGGGAGTAAAGGCTGCCGACAAGAAAAAAATGATGACGGATATCGCCGGGATGAAGAAAAAACTCCAGGAAATGATCGAGACGTGCAAGTGTCAAATGCACAAAATGATGCAGCATCACATGACGGAACCCCCCGCACAAGCCGGAGGGACGGAAGCAGATAAACCTGCTCCTCCTGCAACTGAACCGCACAAGCATTAGGGGACGCGCGCAGTCCTTATCACGATGCTTTGCTCAATGGCCTCAACAGGAATTCTGTGAGGCCATTGCCTGCTCCGCCAGGCAGACACAGGTTACATTGCGGATGGGAGATCAAAAGAATATGGATGCGCATGTGCGATCAAAACTTATTCTTGTGCCCGTCAAGATCATTGCGCTTCTTATTGCCTTAATGATACTGGTAAGGCTCGGGTATGTCTTTTATGATTTTCTTCTGAATCCCTTTCACGAGCCTGCGACGCTTAGTGAAGAATCGGTCAAGCATGTTATGACGGCGCTTATACTTCTCGAGCTTTTTGCGCTGACGCTCCGGTTTCTTGTGCAGGATCTCATAGACCCTATTCTCATTCTCATCACCGTTTTGACAGCCCTTGGAAGGGACTTGATTGTGCTGAATTTCAAAGAGACTCATTATCTCAGTCTCCTTGCATTGGGATTCATATTCGCAGTTACGATTGCAGGGATTTATTTTTTGAGGAAAAATCCCGGATAACCTACGGGAACCCGGACGGGTATACCATTGCATCAGAAAAGAGTTTCTTCCCCCTGCATAACGATACTGCAGTATCACTTATCCTGTATGAAGAGAAGGCATATCATGGAAATGAGAAACAGTAAAATAAAAGCGGTCATAGTGGTATTCCTGGTTATTGTCAACAGTTCCCTTCATTATTTTACAGAGATGACGCGTATCTACTATCACATTTTTTTCCGGGAACTCTATTTTCTTCCGCTGATTCTTGCAGGATTCTGGTTTGGTCTGCAGGGAGGAATAGTTGCCGCTCTCGGTATCAGTGTGCTCTATGTGCCCTTCGTTGTTCTCCATTGGCAGGGGTTTTCTCCGGGAGATTTCGACAGAGTGCTGGAAATCCTGCTGTTTGGCGTTGTTGCATCAGGCCTCGGCTTCCTGTCCGACAGGAGAAAATCGGAAGAGAAGGCAAAAGTGGAGGCAGAGCGCTATGCGCGGGAACAGGCTGAAAGCGCAAACCGTCTGAAGTCGGATTTTTTGTCAATCATGTCTCATGAACTCAAGACACCCCTGATCAGTATCATTGGCTACAATGACCTTCTGCTTGACGGCGTTGCCGGAGACATGACAGAGGATCAGAAAGCTTCGCTGAAAAAAATAGACAAGCATGCAAAAAAGCTGCTGGAACTTATCGAAACAATGCTTGTTCTCACCGGAATCGAAGCCCAGGCTCCGGAGAAAAGAGAGATTGCTGTCTCTGTGCTGCTTGACGAATTCCGGGCCGAGAACAGGAGTCTGTTCGAGAATTCCAGGCTCGAATTTTTCTGGAACATTCCATTGGGACTCCCCTCCATTCACACGGATTCCACAAAACTCAAGATAATCCTGAAAAACCTTCTCACGAATGCAGTGAAGTTTACTGAACAGGGCAATGTTACGGTTGACGTGTGCACAGAGAGAGGTGGGGTCAGTTTTAGCGTGACCGATACAGGCATCGGGATTCCCCGGGATGCGCTGACGATTATTTTTGAACCGTTTCGTCAGGTGGAAAGCCCGCTTACCCGTCAGCATGGAGGGGTCGGGCTGGGGCTATATATTGCGAGGCGGATTCTTGACCTGATTGGCGGGACGATACACGTGCAGAGTGAAGTCGGCAAAGGTTCACGTTTCAGCATCTGGATTCCGTCCGGCTTTGACGGAAGACACTGACAGGATGCTTCTGACCCGGAAAATGAGTATTTCACATCCCCGAAAAGACGAGAAAATGGATGCCAGTATGCATGCAGATATGTTCACTGACGGCTTTGCGTATATGGCAAGAGGAATGTTGCCGGGGCAATAATGAAGGGCTGCCTTTGGACCGGCCAGATCACATGTCATGATACTGAGGGAAGAGAAGTGCCCTGCAGCGACAGCGGCCAGGATGCAGAGTTCAGGACAGGCATCCCATGGCCTGAGCCGAGATTTAAAAAGGAGGGAGATACGGTTCTGGATTGTCTCACAGGGCTTGTGTGGACAAAAAATGCGAATATTGCGGAATATCCTCTGATGTGGCAGGAAGCCCTTGATTACATCGCTGATAAGAACCATGAAAAATTGTTCGGTTACAGTGACTGGAGGCTTCCGAACCGACGGGAACTCAGAAGCCTGATAAGCTTCCAGACAATAAAGCCTGCGCTTCCCGAGAATCATCCTTTTATAAATGTATTCCCCGGCTGGTACTGGACATCCACCACTTCAGCAGTGAATACTGCGTATGCCTGGTATGTGCATATGGAAGGTGCCAGGATGTTCTATGGAGGAAAGAAACAGAACTATATCGTCTGGCCTGTGAGGGGCGAAGGGTACGGGATACTGCCAGCAACAGGACAGTCCGGATGCTTTGATGCGGAAGGACGGGTTATGCCCTGTAACGGAACAGGTCAGGACGGAGAATTCAGGCATGGCCAACCATTGCCTGAAAAACGTTTTGCAGTTTATGGGGAAGCGGTGATTGATAACCTGACAGGACTCTGCTGGGTAAAAAAAACATCCCTTGCGGGCAGGCCGGTGACGTGGAAAGACGCGGTCGAGGCTGTCGGTTCACTCAATCAGAAGGCCGGGACGACAAAACCGTGGAGGTTGCCGAATATCAATGAACTTGAATCCCTCGTGGATGCACGGACGCACAGCCCTGCACTTCCCGAAGGCCATCCCTTTGAAGATGTTCAGGAAGGGTACTGGTCCTCAACCACGAGCATGTTCGGGCCGGACTGGGCCTGGGTATTGTATATGGCGAAAGGAGCTGTGGGAGTCGGGCAGAAGCCGGGTGCACACTTCCATGTATGGGCAGTAAGCGACTCCGTTACTACTGATGCTTTCCTGAGAACATATACCTTCCGGGTAATGCGCTGATTGCATAAAATGGGTAATTCCGTAGAATATTAGGATAAGGAGTCTGGAATGCAGACCGGCAAGGTTGACAAAATGCAATCGCAAAAAAGCATTATCATCATCGCGGCCATAGTGCTCGCTTTCTTTTTTGCCGCTGTGCAGGCGTATGCAGCGACCGTTGAATACGATCTCATCATAGACGAACAGGAGCTTAATTTTACCGGAAAGCCTGTGCGGGCAATGACCATAAACGGGGGCATTCCCGGACCCGTCCTCCGCTTCAGGGAAGGCGATGTTGCCCGCATCAGCGTCCGTAACAGGATGAAGGTGGAAACCTCCATTCACTGGCATGGCCTGCTTGTCCCGAATGATATGGACGGGGTTCCCTATGTTACCTTTCCGCCTATCGCTCCGGGTACCGTGTTTATCTATGAGTTCCCGCTTCGCCAGAACGGCACGTACTGGTACCACTCCCATACCAGCCTGCAGGAACAGAGCGGCATTTACGGTGGCATCGTGATCGAACCGCATCATGATGGCATAAAGTCCGACCGGGACTATGTTGTTCTGCTCTCTGACTGGACTGATGAGTACCCGCATGAAGTACTCCGGACACTCAAGCGCGGGAGTGAATGGTATGCGGTCCGGAAGAACAGCGGACAGAGTATCCTCGGCGCGGCATATCTCGGGATGCTCGGCGACTATCTCTCGCGCGAGCTCCAGCGCATGCCGGCAATGGATATTTCCGATGTCGCGTATGACCTTTTTCTGGCCAATGGCAGACCTGCGGTGTCATTGCCGGCAGAGCCGGGTGAAATTGTGCGGGTGCGCATTATCGACGGCTCTTCAACAACCTATTTCCATCTCGAGTTCTCGGGCGGACCCATGACCGTCGTCAGCGCAGACGGCCAGGATGTCGAGCCGTTCCGGGAACAGCGTTTTCTCATCGGTGTTGCGGAAACCTACGACGTGATTGTCCGCGTGCCGGGCTCAGGCTCCTACGAATTGCGGGCAACCGCCCATGACGGGTCTGGTCATGCCTCGGTATGGATCGGTTCCGGCACCCGGTTTCCAGCTCCGGCTGTGCCAAGACCGAATCTCTATCATGCCATGGGAGGGCTCAGCCTGAAACAGCTTTTCTCGCTGACACCTGCTGGCGTAATGGGAATGTCTGACCGCGATGTTGAAAACGGCGTTTTTGACCGTCCCGGTATGATGGGAATGGGTTCGATGGAAACTGGCCACATGCATGGTGCCCGTAACGACACGCATATGCCCGGCATGAGCGGGGCCAGTTCGCATCATCTGCCGGATGCAGCCGGTCCGGTACACAACACCGGTGCCACGATGCATCATGACGGACACGAAATGGGGCAGATGGAACATGCGGATGCCGGAACGACCGGAACAACGCATATCGGGGAGTCCGGCAGACGTCGCATCCTGTATCGGCTTCTTTCCGGAGATGCCGCTTCTTGGGGGGATCTTGCCCATGACGGGATGGACTCAGGCCGTCCCTGGCCTCCGTATGAAAAACTGCGCGCCACAAGGAACACCGCTTTTTCCGGGGAAAAACCTGTACGGGAGTGGCGCCTTACCCTCGATGGCGACATGGAGAGATATGTCTGGTTTCTCAACAACAGGCCGCTTGCTGAAAGCGATTCGATACTGATTCATCAGGGCGAGGTCGTGCGGTTCATCATGATCAACCGCACGATGATGCACCACCCCATGCACCTGCACGGCCACTTCTTCCGTGTGCTCAACGGGCAGGGGGACTATTCCCCGCTGAAGCATACTGTCGATGTTGCGCCCATGTCTACCACAGTCATTGAATTTGATGCAGAAGAGCCAGGCGACTGGTTCTTTCATTGCCACCTTCTCTACCACATGAAGAGCGGCATGGCCCGTGTCCTGCATTACGATGGTTTTGCCATGAATCCGGATCTCGCTGCAGTCAGGCCAGTGCTCTATAAGGATGCCTGGTATATATGGGGAGAGGCTTACCTGCTCAGCAACATGACCGAAGGGATTCTTGTGCTTTCAAACACCAGAAACATCCTGTCGGCAGAATGGGAGGCGGGATGGCAGACAGTCGAGGACACCGTGTGGGAAGGTATTGTCACATGGGACCGTTATCTCAACCGCTTTCTCAAGGTCTTTGCCGGCGCTGACCTTGAAGGCGTCGGTGACGTACTTGAAGATGTGCGCGCAGTCTTCGGGATTCGCTATCTCCTGCCGCTCAACATCGAATCGCGTCTGTGGGTGGATTCAGACAGCGGTGCGCGCATTGCGCTCGAAAAACATCTTGAACTCACACCTCGCCTCATGCTTTTTGGCGAAGCCGAATACGACACCCGCGACTTCTGGGAAGGAAAGGCAGGCCTGTCATATAGCGTGAACAAGAAGATATCCCTTCTCCTTCAATGGCACTCTGATTACCGGCTGGGCGGAGGCATCAGTATCAGCTTCTGATAACTCCCCGGGAGCAAAGCCCTCGGCCCGATGGACGCGCTGCTGCAATACCTCTTTGCGCATGCCCTGCTTGTCTGCAGTCATCGAAACATCTTCCCTACGCAAGTAGGATTGACAAATCAGGGCAATAAAATCAAAATTAAATTAATGAGAATTATAATTATTATTTATTAAAACATCCATATGAGCACATGCAGATATCAGATGCGGAAGTCAAAATCATTTCATAGCGCATAAGGAAAGTGTTATGGAAAAAAGGCGTTTCAAGAGATTTTCCGTGGCTTCCATGGAGATCCATGGAAGAATCCTTTTTTCCACTGATATCAATGTGCTCAATATCAGTGTGGGTGGCCTTGCCTTCAGCACCGATAAATATCTCACCATGGGAGGGATTTATGTGCTGAAACTGGAAAGCAAAGGCAGTTCACTGTTTTTGCAGGGAACCATTGTATGGTCAAAACAGCATGAAAGCGTCCATGGTGATACTGGTACTGTTCCAGTCAACAGTTTTGGGATGAAGTTCTTGCATGCTTCAGATACCCAGCGAAAGGATATCGAGAAATTCATCAGAGATCATTTCGTGGAATATCAGAGAATTAATGATGTCCCCAAATATGTCAGCGGTATCAGAATTCATGTCAGATGCCGTATCAATAACCCGGAAAAGGCCGTCATTAATTGCTCTGAGGGGTACAAAGTGAAGAAGATCAGCCAGAGCGGCATGCTTATAGAAAGTGCCAACCTGCTGAAGACCGAAGAGAGAGTCCCCATGCAGATGACACTTGCCGAACGCAAACATATCACGTTTTGGGGAAGGATTGTCACGTGCCAGGCAAGACGGATGAAAGAACAGCTGCTTTATGATATCGGAATAGAATTCGTCGAGATGACAGAAAGAGACAGCGTCATGCTCGGGGATTTTATTCATTCTCTCGAGACCCAAAAAGCTTCCTAGAATATTGTTTATTTACGCCTGCGATCCATTTTTGCCATTCTGTTTCGTCAGTACGGCATGCTCCATGCCGCTGCGAATAAACGACTGAGCATGAGCGATAATGCTCTGTCCTCAGGATAATCAGAAAAATTTATGAATAATAAGGGTTAAATTTATTGCTTTTTCAAAACCCCCGCCGTTTCTTCAGGGGTATATTCCCATGCGTTGTCACAATGTCGTTTTTCGTGACTTCCGAGCATTTGATTGTCCCTGCAAAAGAGAGTAAACTGATATTGAGGGAAGGAGGTGAAGGGGTAGCATTGGGCAGTGTTCTGTCCGTTGCACTGAACCATCATCCTGTCATCGTATGCGACGAAGTCCTGAAATAGTGTCTCATCATGAAATCGCACGTTTTGTTATGCACAGAAAGCCGGAGTTCTTTCAATGAGTATATGAGTAGTTGGCATGTCAGCCTGAAGCACAGGGATGACGAATGATAAAAGTCAGCGGGCAGGAAACGGACAACAGGGAGGAGCATGTATCATCCAAAAACAATCGGGAGGAGCACGGAGGCAAGAAATGAAAAAAGTGCTGGTTATTTGTATTCTCGTTCTGGCGGTAAGCGCAGGGTACAGTTTTGCCCAGATGGGCGAAGGCATGATGGGCGGCAAGATGGGTGAGGCAGGACAAGGGCATATGATGACCCAAAAGGGCATGATGGAACATGGCCGGATGATGGGCGGGATGATGGACATGACACATCAGATGTCCGGAATGATGGGCCAGATGTCCGGGATGATGAAGGATATGCCCGCGGACAGGATGAAAGAGATGTCGGGAATGATGTCGGACATGTCCAAACAGATGATGGATATGTCAAAAATGATGGGGAAGGGCAAAATCTCGGAGAAGGATATGAAAAAAATGCAGGATAGCATGATGAAACTGCAGAAAAAAATGTCGGGGATGGGAATGAAGAAATAATGCATTCCGGATGCGCAGGGTAAACGCACAGAAGGGGAGTCTTCATGTCCGGTGAGGACTCCCCCGCGTCTGAACGGGAGATGATCAGACAAAAGGCATCTTTACTGCGCTGGCAACAAGGTTTTTTGCAATACTTGCCGGCCTTCCTGAAATGCAGGAGGACTAAGGAGAAGAATGAAATCGTGAACATGCCGGAAGGTTTTCTGTATAAGGGTGGGGGAGGAGAACATGAAAGTTACTGATCCAGTCTGCAAAATGACCATAGAAGATAAAGACGCTGCCGGGACATCCTCATATAAAGGCAAGACTTACTATTTCTGCGCAGAACAGTGCAGGGATGATTTCGAGAAAGCCCCGGAGGCCTATCTTGGGGAAGCGGCTATTCCGAAGGGCGAAGAAACGGGTTCCGTGTCCGCAAAGAGTGCCGCAGGGATGGCAAAAGACCCAATTTGCGGGATGGTTATTCCCAAAGAGCGTTCGATCAAGAGAGTGGTCGGAGAGAGAGAATACTATTTTTGCAGTGAAACCTGTGTGAAGACATTCGAGGCCCCTGAAGCAGAGTTGAAAGATATGAAAAGGAGGGTGACCATCGCCCTCACCGGCGTGCTCGCCCTGGCTGTCTTCAGAGCGGCCATATTTCTCGGCCTTGCGGCAGGAGCGACAGTCCTTACTTGGGTTCCTTTTTCGTTTCTTCCGTGGTTTACCGCGGGTGTATGGCTCTTCATCATCACCACTCCGATAATGATTTTCGGAGGAAAAGGATTTTTCATCGGGGCGTATCAGGCCCTTAAGCAGCGTATGGCCAATATGGACCTCCTCATCGCGCTCGGCACATCAACTGCCTATCTTTACAGTGCATTTGTGGTGTTCTTTCCCGGGGTCCTCCCTGTGCAGGAAAAGAATGTCTATTTTGACGTTTCGGCAATTATCATTGCGTTTGTCCTCTTCGGAAAATATATGGAGGAGATTATCAAGAAAAGGAGCTCAGCTGCCATACGAAAGCTGCTCGATCTCAGGCCACAGACCGCACGGGTAATAAGAGACGGCGCCGAGGCCGAGATACCTGCTGATATGGTTTTGATAGATGAGATAGTGGTTGTCAGGCCCGGAGAAAAAATACCTATGGACGGCATTGTGACAGACGGGCATTCGTCTGTTGATGAGAAGATGATCACGGGAGAAAGCGTCCCCGTCGAGAAACAGGCGGGGGATGAAGTAATAGGCGGAACCATGAACAAGGTCGGGTCCTTCAAGCTCAGGGCAACAAGAGTTGGTGCCGATACGACGCTGAATCAGATAATAAAGATGGTGGAGGAGGCACAGGCATCGACCGCGAATATTCAAAGGCTTGCGGACAAGGTGGCGTCCTATTTTGTCCCTGCGGTGGTCAGTGCCGCATTTCTGTCGGCTGCCGGATGGGTATTATTCGGCAATTATACCTCGGCGCTTCTTTCATTTGTTGCTGTGCTTATTATCGCCTGTCCGTGCGCACTTGGCATCGCAACCCCTGCCGCCCTAATGGTCGGCGTGGGAAAGGGCGCTGAACTGGGCATCCTGATACGGGGAGGGGAATATCTTGAAAGGGCCGAGAAACTGAATACAGTCGTTTTTGATAAAACGGGTACGCTTACCAAAGGGGAACCGGAGGTTACGGAGATAGTATCTTTTGACGGAAAACCTGAAGATGTCATTCTCTCCGCATCCATAGCAGAGAAAGATTCGGAGCATCCGCTTGCAGAAGCCATAATGAAAAGGGCCGGCATGATGAATCTCGCCGTACCCGATGCCGAAACCTTCGAAGCAATACCCGGTCATGGCGTTAAGGTTACGCATAATGGCAGAGATATCCTGATAGGGAACAGAAGGCTGATGAAAGATATCGGAATTCCTGTGGAGGATAAAGAGGCTGCGATTTCGCGTCTTGAGGAAAAAGGCAATACGGTTATTATTGTAGCTGAGGACAGGAAACTGAAAGGACTTGTGGCCGTGGCTGACACACTGAAGGAACACGCCGGCATTGTGGTGAAAGAGCTCCGGTCTGAAGGGATTCAGGTGATCATGCTGACAGGTGATAATGAACGGACAGCAAAGGCTGTCGGTGGAAAGGTCGGCATAGAAAGGATCATTGCAAATGTGCTTCCTGGTGACAAGGCGAAAGTCATTAAGGAGCTTCAGTCAGAAGGGAAGGTGGTTGCAATGGTCGGTGACGGTATCAATGACTCGCCTGCACTGGCCCAGTCGGACATAGGCATAGCCATTGGGAGCGGGTCGGATGTCGCGAAAGAGACGGGAGGAATCATACTCGTGAAGGATGAACTGACAGACGTGATTAAGAGCATCAGGCTTTCAAGGGCGACAATGCGGACGATCAAGCAGAACCTCTTCTGGGCATTTTTCTACAACACCGCCGCGATACCAATTGCGGCATTTGGCCTTCTGAATCCTATTATCGCGGCGGCGGCGATGTCGATAAGTTCCCTGTCCGTGGTAACCAACTCGGCGTTGCTGAAAAGGGTGAAGATATAAGAAAGGAGGCATAATGCCATGGCGTATTATTTCAGCAAGATTCTGCAAGGTTCCTTTGATGAGGCAGTCGCAAGGGTTACGGAAGAGCTGAAAAAGGAGGGGTTCGGAATCCTCACCGATATCGATGTGCAGGCAACCCTGAAAAAGAAGATGAATGCGGATTTCAGAAAATACAGAATCCTGGGGGCATGCAACCCTCCATTTGCCTATCAGGCGCTGCTGGCAGAGGACAAGATCGGTACAATGCTGCCGTGCAATGTGATTGTGCAGGAGATTGCCGAACGACAGGTTGAAGTCGCAGCCATTGACCCGGTGGCCTCGATGATGGCGATTGAGAATCAGAAGCTCGGTGACATCGCCCTGCAGGTCCAGGCAAAATTGCGGAAGGTAGTCGAGAGTTTATAGCCGGGGGATTATGTGTGGTCGAAGAGGTTTTTCACTTCGTTCATCAGTTCATTGATATCCTTGAACTGCCGGTAGACAGAGGCGAACCTCACGTAAGCGACCTTATCAAGCTCTTTCAATGAAGACATCACTTCTTCCCCGACCCAGGTGCTCTGGATCTCCTTGACTCCAAGGCCGATAAGCTTTTTTTCGATGGTATCCGTGATGCCTTCAAGCGTTTCCATGCCGATCGGCCTTTTTTCACACGCTTTTTTCAGTCCGGCCAGAATCTTTGATCTCTCGAACGGTTCCCTTCTGCCGTCCTTTTTTACCACCATGGGGACTATGTCTTCCACGCGCTCATAGGAGGTAAAACGTTTTGCGCATTTCAGACATTCCCGCCTCCGGCGAATGGCATTGCCTTCCCTGCTGGTGCGGGAATCAATGACTTTGTCTTCAAGGTTGCTGCAGAACGGACACTTCATGTGTAGTTCCCTGACTGCATGAACATATTTCCCCTTTTTTCCGCGTTCCGGAGAAAGCTGAAATGCTTCCCTGTGCGAAAGTAGCTCAGAGGAGACTGTTACGTGAAGAAGGATCTAATAAATGGGAAACCTTTCACAGAGCGAATCAACTCTTTTTGCGAGTTCGTGTATTGCCTGCGCGTCTTTGTTGCGTGAAATTACAGAAGCGATTATATCGGCGATTTCGACCATCTCGGTTTCTCCCATCCTCCTTGTGGTAACGCAGGGTGTCCCAAGCCGTATCCCGCTGGTGACGGTCGCAGACCTCTCATCATATGGTATGACATTCTTGTTGACGGTGATTCTTGCATTCCCGAGCGCTTCTTCCGCTTCTTTTCCGGTGATACCTCTGTTTGTCATATCAATGAGCATCAGATGGTTATCCGTGCCTCCGGAAATGACCCTGAAGCCTCTGCTGATCATTTCCTCAGCAAGTTTTTTCGCATTTTTCACGACCTTTGCCTGATATTCCCTGAATGTCTCACTGAGGGCCTCTTTCAGAGCGACCGCCTTAGCTGCAATAACATGCACCAGAGGTCCGCCCTGTATCCCGGGAAATATCATCTTGTCGATCGCCTTTGCATACTCTGCCCTGCACATGATCATCCCGCCCCTTGGCCCCCTGAGGGTCTTGTGCGTGGTCGTAGTGACAAAATCGGCGTACGGAACCGGAGAAGGGTGCAGGCCTGCGGCAATGATCCCGGCGATATGGGCAATATCAGCCATGAGGTACGCGCCGCACTCTTTTGCAATTTCAGCGCATGTCTTGAAATCAATGATCCTCGAGTAGGCGCTTGCTCCGACGAGTAGCATCCTTGGCTTATTTTCAAGGGCGAGCCGCCTGACCTCGTCATAATCAATATATCCGGAGTCCCTGTTTACCCCATATGCGATGGTATTGTAAAGAACCCCTGAAAAATTCACGGATGCGCCGTGTGAGAGGTGCCCTCCATGGCTCAGACTCATGCTGAGTATGGGGTCTCCGGGCTTCAGCACCGCAAAAAAAACTGCCATATTTGCCTGGGAACCGGAGTGGGGCTGTACATTCACATGTTCAGCACCGAAGAGTTCCTTTGCCCTCTGCACGGCAAGCGTTTCCACGATGTCGGCATATTCACAGCCTCCGTAATATCTTCTGCCGGGATATCCTTCTGCATATTTGTTGGTGAAAACAGAGCCCTGAACCTCAAGTACGGCAGGACTCGCATAGTTTTCCGATGCGATCAGGACAATATTGTTTCGTTCCCGGTCGATTTCCTTCTGCAGCGCGTCGTATATTTCCGGATCAGTCGTTTTAAGGTTTTCCAGCCTCATGGTTTTTTAACCGTTCCTCTATGTGAGATATTTTATCAAGCCTTCTGCAGTGCCTGTCCCCTTCAAAAGGGGTGTTGACCCAGGTAGTGACAATTTCTTTGGCAAGGTCCTTTCCGACCACCCTTCCTCCCAGAACGAGGATATTGGCGTCATTGTGGAGCCTGCTCATTTTAGCGGTGAAAAGTTCATTGCACAGGGAAGCCCTGATGCCGGGAAACTTGTTCGCTACGATTGACATTCCTATGCCGGTGCCGCAGATCAGGATTCCCCGCTGTATTCTGCCGGAGGAGACTGCTTCGGAGACTTTCTCGCCAAAATCAGGATAATCTACCGACTCAGGGGTGTCTGTTCCGAAATCAGTGCATTCAATATTGAGGCCGGACAAAAGAGCTATCAATTCTTTTTTGAGTTCGATTCCAGCATGATCACAGCCGATTGCGATTGTCATTTCGGTATTTACTTAATAGGGTTCATTAATATTATCCGAGAGATTGTGGCGAAGTCAAGAAGCGTCTCGTTCTGTCCTGAATACTTATCTGTCTTTTTTCTGGATCCTTGGAAACAGGGCAGGCCCTTTATTGACAAGGGTTCCCGGTGTGAGTCTGCCCCATTCCCGTTCTGCATGGAGCAGGGTCCCTGCCAGTTCGTCCTTGATATTCAGCTGTTTCCATATCCTGTCTGCAGTGGACGGCATGAAGGGGGAGAGAAATATCGCAATGATCCTTAGTGTCTCGGCAAGTGCATAAAGCACTCCTGAAAGTTTCATCTCCCTGCCTTCCTTCCACAGGATCCACGGAGCTTCATCCTCGATCAGTTTATTCGCCTCATTGACCGTGAGCCAGATCCGGTCCAGGGCATGGCCAAACGAGAGTTTTTCTATTGAACGGTCGAATTCTGCATAGATATTTTCTGCAAGGTTCTTGAGCTGGATCTCCCTGGAAAAATCGGTTTCGCTATCAGAGGTATACGGGGGAGGGAAGGGAATCTTTCCTTCACAATACTTCTCGATCATGGTCAGTGTTCTGCTCAGGAGATTTCCGAGATCGTTGGCGAGTTCAGTATTGAATCTGTTGATTAATGCCTGATCGGAAAAATCTCCGTCCAGCCCGAACGGGACTTCCCGGAAAAGAAAATACCTGAAAGGATCCGCTCCGTATTCATCGACCACCTTGCCCGGATCAACGACGTTTCGGAATGACTTGGACATCTTTTTCCCTTCGACTGTCCACCATCCGTGGGCGAAGATATTTCTGGGGAGAGGCATTTCAAGCGCCATCAGCATTGCAGACCAGTAGATCGCATGAGTCGTCAGAATGTCTTTCCCGATAAGATGGTGGTCCGGCGGCCACCAGTAATCCGGCGGAAGTTTCCTCTCCTGAAGGGATTTCGGGGCAAGGTACTGGGTTGCCGAATAATAGTTCAGAAGCGCATCGAACCAGACATAGGTGACAAAACCGTTGTCGAAAGGCAGTGGTATCCCCCAGGAAAGCCTGTGCCTTGGCCTTGAGATGCAGAGGTCTCCGAGCACGTTGTTCTTCAGGAAGCCGAGCACCTCGTTTTTTCTTGTCTCAGGAGAGATAAATGACGGGTTCTCCTCAATATATCTGATGAGTTTCTCCTGATACTTTGACATCAGGAAGAAAAAATTTTCTTCCGAGATCTGGTCCACATGTCTTTTGCAGTCAGGACATTTGCCTTCGATAACCTCTTTTTCGGTCCAGAACCGCTCATCAGGCACGCAGTACCATCCGGAATAGAGTCTTTTTTCTATTTCTCCTTTTTCGTACAGCTTTCCCAGTATTGACTGCACTGTGCTGATATGTTCAGGATCTGTTGTGCGGATGAATGCATCGTTGCTGATATCGAGTTTTTGCCAGAGCCTGCGGTAATTTGCAACCATGGCGTCCGCATGTTCTTTTGGTTTCAGTGCCTTTTCCTGTGCAGCCTTCTCCACTTTCTGGCCATGCTCGTCTGTTCCCGTGAGGAAAAACACATCTTTTCCCTTCAGTCTGTTGTACCTTGCGAGAATATCTGCAGCAATGGTCGTGTATGCGTGTCCGATATGGGGAACGTCGTTCACATAATAGATAGGTGTCGTGACATAGAACAGGCGGTTCACTTACTGCGGGTCCTTTTTCTGTTGCGCTTTTTTCCTGCGTTTTTTCATATACCAGCGCCTGCTTTTTTCCTTTTTCCGTGATTTCGGGGTTTGCTGCCCCTCCCGGGAGGCACCGCTGCGGGCGGTTACCGGTTGCGCAGCAGGTTCAGGTGTTTCTGCGGGAGCCTCGCTTGAGGCAACAACGAATTCGCCCGTTTCTTCTTCAGTCACTGCAAGGGTCTCCTCGCCCGGCAGGGCAGTGTCTTCCGCAAATGCTTCAGAATACTCAAATCCCAAACAACACATGAGTCTTCCGCACGCCCCGGACAGCTTGCCTGTATTCAGTACGAGTTCCTGTTTTTTTGCCATCTTGATCGAAATGGGTTCAAATGAAGTGAGGAACCGGGTGCAGCAGAGCTCTCTTCCGCAGATGCCGATGTTCCCGATTATCCTTGCCCCATCCCTTACCCCAATCTGTCTCATCTCAATCCTGGTCTTGAATTTTGACGCAAGGTCCTTTACGAGCTCCCTGAAGTCGATCCTTTTTTCTGCAGTGAAATAGAAAATGATGCGCCTCTTGTCAAGGGTTGCCTCTGTGCAGATGAGTTTCATGGGGAGGCCGCGCGCCATAATCCGTTCGATGCAGTTTTCCCTTGCTTCATTTTCGAGTTTCCTGTTTTCCTCCTTCTGGAGGAAATCCTCTTCCGTTGCCTTGCGGATAATGATTTTCAGTTTTTTCTCGGGGTCTTCTGCGGGATGGCGTTCTGTCACGACCCTGCCTATGTTTATGCCGAGTTCAGATTCCACGACCACGTAATCTCCCTTGGTCACCTCAATCCCGTCGACTGCGAATTCGTAGATCTTTCCACAGGGTTTAAAGCGCACTCCTACCGCATCAGGCATTGATATCATCCATTGTTGTCCTCAGCAGGGCACCTGAATAGTTCCATGTGAGGGATTTGTTCAGATTAAAGAATAAATACCCTTTCAAGACATGAAGCCTTTGGTAACTTTCTATTATAACCTTTATATCGAGAGAACTGCTTAACTTATGCAAATATTCCCTTAGGTCGATATTGATAAGCGCGGAATCACGTCCCATTTTTGCAAATACCATGTCCCGGAGGAAGATGAACAGCATCTCAAACCACCGTTCCATTTCCTCACGGGATGCCCAGCCGTCTTTTTCCGTATGGAGCATGTCCCTGAAGAGTTGCAGGAACCAATCCCTTTCTTCAAGGATATCGCCCGAAATCACTCTGCCCGGTCTTCCCATTGAGAGACGCATCAGCAGAGCCAGGCGTTCGCCGTCAGGAGCTGGCTGTGTGCGGGGAGATTTCCTGCCTTTCTGCCCGGGGGATTTCCGGCTGTCTGCTGCCTGCTGACTGAAAGCCCTTTCTATTACGTGGCCGCAGTCTTCATGTGAAAGCGGGGAGAAATTGATCCGTGAACACCGGGATCTGATAGTGTCCGGCAGGCTGTCGGGGTTTGAGGTGACGAGAATTATCAGGCTGTCGTCGGGAGGTTCCTCGAGCGTTTTCAGAAAGGCATTTGCCGCAAACTGGTTCATGGCATCTGCATCATCAACAATGACAACCTTATATCTTCCTTCAAGCGCTTTCAGAGAAAGCCTGTCATCAACAGCCCGGATTTCCTCAATCCTTATCCTGCCACCTTCCGGGGCGATAAAAAGGAAGTCGGGATGTGTGCCTGAATCGATTTTTCTGCATGAGGAACAGACGTCGCACGAATCAGATTCCAAGGTTGCTGTTCCCTGTCCGGGGGTGAGGCAGTTCAATGCCTTTGCAAGACTGACGGCTGTCAGTTTCTTCCCGATGCCGGATTCACCCGCAAAGAGATAGGAAGAGGGGAGCCTGCCTCTCCCGATGGTCTTACGAAGGATCTGGACAGCCCTGTCTTGCCCTATAATGTCGTGCAATGCCATAACGTTTAAGAAATCTATAATTCCCAGCTGTCTTTGCAGCGGGAGAGAACATCCAGTGAGAGAATATTTTTGAAATTATACCCTTGCAGAAAAGATATTGACAAGGGCAGGAAACTGCGGGGGTATCGTTGGGTTAATTAAACTATCGGAGCATTGTTTCAGCACTGACTCCTTCATCGAGGATGATGATCTCGACACGGCGGTTCTGCTGTCTGCCTGCTTCCGTCTCATTACCTGCTACAGGGAATTGTATCCCATAGCCCTTTGCAGTGATTCTTTCCGCGGCAATGCCCTTTTCTGTTAATGCATTTCTCACTGCATTTGCCCTCATCTGGGAAAGCTCAAGGTTGAATGCTTCACTGCCTGCGCTGTCGGTGAACCCTTCGACAAGGACATTGCGTTTCGGATTTTTCTTCAGAAATTCTGCAAGGGTATCAATCGTCCGCATCGCACCTGACATTAACTCCGCTTTTTTTGTTTCAAAGAGGATATACCCAAGGGTCAGCACTACCCCCCTGTCTTCCTGTCTGGCTTTCAGTGCCACAAGTTCATTTTCCAGTTGTTTGGGGGCATCTCCGGCTTTTTCCGCTTTTGCGCGCGCTATTTCTGCCTCAAGCCTTTTGGCTTCAGCTGCTTTTTTTGTCATCTCAAGTTCCCGCGCCTTTGCATCAGCCTCCTTTTTTGCATGATCCGCTTCCCGCGCCTTTATACGGGCCTCTTCTCTCGCCCGTTCCAGTTCAGCGGCTTTTGCTTCGGCTTCCTGTCTCGCTTTTTCCGCCTGGATCGCCAGGAACTCGGCCTCTTCCTTTGCACGCTGAATCTCACGCAGTTTTGCTTCAGCCTCCTGTTTCAGACGGTCAGCTTCCTGTGCTTGTGCCACGGTGATATCCGCTGACGTTCTGCTTTCAAACAAACGGGCTTCACGCTCAATATTTTCTTTCTGTATGATCAGCTCTTCCTCAGCTTTTTGCGCGATCTTTTGTTCCGCTTCTGCAACCGCTATCCAGGATCTTCTCTCCGCAATGTAGGCAAGATGTTCGATCTCGTCAGAGTCTTTGGCCTGTTCGGCTTTTTTCAGTGCCTGGGAAGCTTCATGCATGGACACGGGAGCGATTTTCGCTATCTCCGGATTTGCCCGGGCCTGTTCATATGCGGAGCGTGCACGTGCAAGGGCTGCGTTTTTTTCAGGAGCTGATGCGCAGCCGGTGAGCAGGAACGCTGAGATGATAAGTATTACTCCAAACACCAATAACAGACTGGTATTCGCTGCACGGGACGGGTTAACAATGTTGTTCATAGTTTTTCTCCCTGGGTAGCTTTTTCATCAGAAATTCATCAGTAGCCTGTATGGTCTGAGACTATCCTGACTATTCTGCCATGTAGTTCACCTATGCTTCCGGTGGCGTCGATAATTTTAATCCTTCCGGGTTCTTCTGCGGCGAGACGGCGATATCCGGCTCTCACCTTTTCATGAAACGCTGCGTCCTCCAGCTCAAACCTGTCTGCCTTGTTGATGTCCCTGTTCCTCATCAATCCTGTTTCCACATCGATGTCAAGGAGAAGGGTGATGCCGGGTCTCATTCTCCCTGTAGCGATGCAGTCAATTGCATCGAGAAGCTGCAAATCAATGCCCCTTCCATACCCCTGATACGCAATTGTGGAGTCTGTGAACCTGTCACTTATGACCAGGGCACCTCTGTTGAGTGCAGGGTTGATGATTTCTCCGATATGCTGTGAGCGCGAAGCATTGTAGAGGAGAAGCTCCGTAACCGGCAGCATTTCTTTGTGTTCGACGGAAAGAAGGAGTTTCCTTATCCCGAGCCCGATTCCGGTACCACCGGGCTCTGCGGTCAGGACGACATCCAACCCTCTCCCCCTGAAATATTCGTAAAGGAGTTTCGCCTGGGTCGACTTGCCTGTCCCCTCTATCCCTTCGAATGTTATGAAAGCGCCCTTCATATGGGATGTCCTTCAATCTTACCTGCGTGTCTGAAGCAGAGCTTCCTTCAGTTCGACCAGTATCCTGAACACCTTTTCCGCTTCTTCCGTACTCCTTGATCCTGTGCCGCATGAAGGAGTCAGCAGTATCTGAGATCGCAGGAGGTCGGCCGGGATTGAGCGGGACAATGTTTCAATTCCCTGATCGAAGCGTTCCTTTATCGTTCCGGTGTCTTCGACCCGTATCAGTTCAGTTGTCGGAACAATGCCCCATGCAAGGTATCCCCCGCGTTTCAGAAACCCGGTGAATTCCGAGGGGAAGAGCGAGATCGTTTCGAGGTAGTCATATGCGTCGAAACTGATAATGTGTGCACCGCTGCCAATTACCAGGGGCCAGTCGGCCTTGCTGCAGCAGTGAATGCCGGAAATGGCGCCGGATTCCATGACCGTATCTGCTGTCTCCTTCAAAAGCCTCAATGCCTCGTCAGCGGCTACCCCGAGATACCCGGAACTGCCGAGCGCGGAAAGTATGGGCTCATCTATGAATATGATTACCTGATCGGCATGTGACTGCAATGCTTTTACCTGCCACCTTATCTTTGCCTTGAGCACCATCAGGGCGATTTCCCGGAGTTCTTCATCAAAATACAGGAGTTTTCCGCCGGAGTCTTTGATTCCAAGGGTAAAGGTGAGAGGTCCTGTAACATGTCCCTTAAGGAACGCAAAACGGCTGCCCTGAACAGACCTGATGAATGCGTGAAAACCCTGTGCATATGCATCAGACACAGGGAGCAGGAGGTCGTCAGTATAGGTATCATAAAATTTTGTCAGCTCATCACCGTCTTTCTCTATCCAGGCTGTTTCCCGTTTTTCGTCGATCCTGAGGCATGGCATGCCTTCTGAATACTGGGGTATCATCAGTTCACGGAATGACAGGCATGGGAACTGGGGCCAGAACGGAATATCGAATGTTTCAAGGATGAGCCTGCAGGCCTTTTCAGTGTCTGTATGAGGCAGACTGCCGATGCCTGTTGTGGTAAACGGAGCAAACATGCTACATGATACTCCATCCACAAGTTCCCAAGTCAATAGGAAATGACATCAGCAGAAAAGAAAACCACGCAAAATGGCCGGGATTTTTTTGTGAGTATTGCGGCTAATACCCGCTGCAGATGCAAGGGGTATTAGCCTCGAAGGGATATCTGCCCTGCGGATATGCGAGGCATCCGCATAGCAGGGTGATTATTTGCTCTTTCTTCTCTGGAACTTTGTCTTTTTCCTGAGTTTTTTGTGTTTGTGTTTGCTCATTTTTTTCTTACGCCATTTTTTTACGTTGCCCACACATGTACCTCCTCGTCTCTAATATGAAAGAATTCAGTAATCAGTAGGCAGCACAAATGCGATTCAGTGCTTTCTGTTTACTGTAATCTGTTTGCTGAACTCTTTTGCCTGATCCAGGAACGCCTCAAGCTGTATCTCTGTCGCGGGCGACTCCGTCCCGTCATACGGGATACTTATGCAGGGAATGCCGTAATCCCTGCCCACTCCTCTCAAGAGGGCGGTTACTATTGTGCCGGGCATGCAGCCGAACGGCATGGCATTAATAATACCCGATGCCCCTTTTTCTATCAGGTCAATGCTTTTCCCGATGCTCAGGATAGTTTCACCCTCAAAGGAGCTGTGGAGATATGGAGAAGCCTTATCGATAATCTCCCTTGTCTCGGGCTCCTTCAGCGTTTGCAGGAAACCATGAAAATATTTTGCAAACCTGTGTTCTATCCTTTTCTGGAAGAATCTCTTCAGGAAAAAACTAATAATAGCAGACTTCTCCTTTTTTAACAATGCCTTCTTCAGGCCCACAAGATTGACATAATAAATCCATTCTTCTACCGGTGCGAGCCAGACCTCTCCGCCGAGCGCTTCGACTTTTTTCACAAGGTCTTCATTCGAAAACCTGTGGGAACGGACGAATATCTCGCCGATGATGCCGATTAGGGGCTTTCTCTCCCTGTATCTCGGAAGGTTCTCAAAGTCACGCCTTATTTCCCTGAGCGTCTCTTCAAGGGACCCGTTATTGTCAGATTTCAACAGCTGGTACACTTTTCTGAAATAGCGTTCGTATAATGCATCCGCAGCGCCCTGCTCTTGTTCGTATGGTCTTGTTTCGTGGAGGCATTTCTGTAGCAGTTCGAAGGAGATAATGCCTTTCCATGCGTGCATGGTGAAGTCTTTTCCGACAATTCCAAGGTCTTTGTAGAAGGTGGTATCCTGATTCGGGGAGAATATCGGTACATCAGGATATCCCAGACTGTCGAGAACGAACCTGTGGAAGACATTATATTGACCGAATCTGCAGGGACCGGTGCCTGACGGCATGAAGAAAGCGCTTTTCCCCGGGATGAAATCCGCTGCCATAGCTTTTTTCAACATGTCACCCGTGGTAACAGTGCAGGGATAGCATTCCTTGCCGGAAACGTATTTCCTTCCTATATCTGTGGTTGTTTTGTCAGATTCGGGAAGGATCTCGGCATCCACCCCGCAACGCTGAAAGGCTGCTGCAAGGGCAAATGCATGGTCTGACATCCGCGGGATGAAGATCGTACGTTCCGCGTGATTTGTAACGGGCACAGAAGCGGGGGGAACTGTACACGGATCAGGTGCAAACGCCTGCTCGCTCCCCTGTTTCCCGTATTCGGCACGCTGGTTTTCCACGCTGTCCATGAACGCTTCGCACCTTGTTATCGCTCCCGCATCGGCACTGTGTTCATCTATCTCGATATGGAGAAAAGGCTTTTTCCCCATTTCCTTCTTGAAGAATTTCAATATGAAAGAATCGGGCCCGCACAGAAAATTGCCAATGTAGATGGCATACAGATTGGCATGTTCGCGGACATATCTTGCGGCCTTCAGGATACGCTGTCCCGACCGCCAGTACATATTCGGCCATTCGCGCTCTATTGCATAATTCTCGATCGGGAGAAAATCATAGGGAATGGAGAGGATATCGAGATCGGCAAGTTTTTTGGGTATTTCAAGGTTAACCCCGCTGTCAAGGGAATTGTATGCCCTGCCGATGATTACAATGGTGCTGTCTTTGACTTCTGACAGTATTTCGGCTCCCTTTGTCTTTATGGCATTATTGAATTCGTCCTGTGCAGGGTAGGCGCTTTCGATTGCCTTTGAGATACGGGATTTTTTTATTCCGAAACTTTTCAAGGCAGCGGCAAGCTGATCAATAAGGAATTTTCTGCCGCGTCTCATATTTATTACCGGTTTGAGCAGCCTGATTCCCTGGAATGCGACTTCTGAGATATAGGGAATCGTTTGTGTGTAGGGGCATGCAAGACCTCTCTCCATCCTGTCTTCAGGCGTGTTGAGATTCACAAAGCTCGGCAGGAATATAGCATCAACGTTTTTGTCCAGCAGATGCTGGATATGTCCATGTGCAACCTTCACAGGGAAGCAGGCTTCGGAAAGCACCCGCTCAAGGCCAAGATTGACAATCTGTCTGTTTGTTTTTGGGGATACTTCCACACAGAAACCCAGTTCCCAAAGAAGCGTCGTCCAGAAGGGAAGATAATCGTGAAGGTAAAAAATATAAGGAATGCCGATTACCGGTTTGCGCGATTGAGCGGACGGCTCTGATCCATTGCCCTTTCCCGGATGCTCTTTGCCGGAGGAGGAATGTTCTTCCGGACTAAGGCTGCCGTCTGCTGCTTTTCTTTCGAGATGTTCTTTCCATAGCATCTCTTCCCTGAAAAGGAAGAGGTCCGGCTTTCCTGACGGTTTTTTCTTCCTCACATCGTATTTTTCACATCGTCCGCCGTAAAAGAGGAAACCGCCTTCCCCGGCAATCTTAACCCTGTTGATCTCACAGACATTCGGACAGCCTTTGCATTCAAATGAGGATATCTCGTACGGGCGTTTCGATAGTTCGAATCCCTTGAATGTTGTAGCGGACGCACACTGGTGTGTGTCCTGCCCGTTGCCCGATGATTCCCGGATTCCCATGTGTCTTTTCGCTATCAACGCCATGCCGATCGCTCCGGTGACGTCATGGTGGGGAGGGACAGTTATTTTTTTGTCAAGATATTTTTCGAATGCAGCAACAACGGATTTGTTGAAGGCAACCCCGCCCTGAAAAAATATATTGCTGCCGATATGCTTTCCGGCAACAACCCGGTTGATATAGTTCTGTACAATCGAATATGCAAGACCTGCAAGAAGGTCATTCCTGTCGGCTCCTTTCTGCAGATTTGCCATCAGGGAATTTTCCATGAATACCGTGCACCTTTCACCCAGCCTGCAGGGATGCTTCGCAGAGAGCGCAGACTCCTCAAATTCGCCTTTGACCGAGATGTTAAGCTTCTCGGCCTGTTCCTCAAGAAAAGATCCTGTTCCGGCTGCACAGGCCTTGTTCATTTCAAAGTCAATGATTACCCCGTTTTTCAGGGATATGAACTTTGAGTCCTGTCCCCCGATTTCGAATATGGTATCAACTTCCCTGTCGATAAAGGCTGCTGCGGTGGCCTGGGCAGTGATCTCGTTTTTGACAATGTCTGCCCCCACATAATCGGCGATCATATATCTGCCGGACCCGGTTGTTCCGACGCCCATAATCTCAACACGTTCCCCCACCTCTTCCTCTATCTCTGAAAGGCCCTGCATGACGGCTTCTATGGGCCGTCCTGATGTCATGAGATACCGCTTTGCAAGGAGTCTTCCTTCTTCATCAATGACCGCAAGATTTGTGCTTATGGACCCTATATCTATACCGAGATAGGCCCTGGTCCGTTCGGAATTGAGGGGATCTGTTTCATGGATCCGGCCAACCGACATTTCCCGGCTGGCTGATGATGCATTATTGCCGAGCGGCGGATACCCCTCATTAAGAGGCCGGTACGATTTCAGGAATTCCTCTATTCGTGAAATGTCAAAATGCTGCTGAGTTTTTTCCTGAATATTTTTTAATGCGGCGCCGATTGCGCCCATTAAGGCATGATCTTCCGGAACAAGAAGTTCATGAAGTCCGAGTATTTCTCTGAATGCACGCACCATTCCCTTATTTGCCGCCACTCCTCCCTGGAATGATACAGGAGGAACCAGGAGCCTTCCTCTTGAAATGGAACCCTTGAAGTTTCTCGCAACAGCAAAACAAAGTCCTGCCACGATATCTTCAACAGGAGTTGCGATCTGCTGGAGGTGAATCATGTCGGATTTCGCAAACACACTGCATCTCCCTGCTATCCTGGGAGGTTTTTTCGACATGAGCGCAAGGTCGCTGAATTCTTCAATAGTAAGCTTCAACCGTTCTGCCTGCTGGTCAAGAAAGGAACCGGTTCCTGCAGCGCATACGGAATTCATGGAAAAGTCTTTTATCGAGCGCGTATCTTCGTCAAGGAGAATAAGCTTTGAATCTTCCCCACCCATTTCTATGATCGTCTTTATGTGCGGGAAAAGAACATGGGTCGAATATGCCTGGGCGACAATCTCATTCACCGGTTCTATGCCAAGAATGGACGCGACCAGTCTTCCGGCCGAACCGGTGACGGACAGAGAGCGGGTATTCGAGTCATGAAGATGAAATATTTCTGACTCTGCAACTTCTCTCAGGAGTTTGAGGGCAATGGCAATGGGATGCCCTTTATGTCTTTGGTAGCGGCTGTAAAGCTTGCTGCTTGCATCATCCAGAACAACAAGCTTTACACTGACCGAACCTGCATCCAGACCGATAAAGATCATTGCTGTTCCGATTTTTTAGCATTATACCATATACCCGGCATCTCATGAACCGGAAAGGACTTCAGCATCAGTAGATCCACGGGCAGATACGTGAAGGAACTTTTTCCCTGTAACGCCTGTAGCTTTCACCGAACCGGACCGAGAGTTCTCTCTCCTCGAGGGGAATGATGAAGGTAACCACTATGAAGAGATCCAGAAGAGTCAGAATGCCGACAGCAATCACGCCGGTCATGAGGAAAACACCCGAGAATATCAGGGTATGTGCTGAGTAAGTCGGGTGCCTTACACGCGAGAAGGGGCCTCTGGTCACAAGGTTTTCTCTGATCCTGTGCGAGATTTCCGGGACGCCGATAATGCCCCACAGTCCGAGAAGCTTTGCCGTCCATATGTGCAGAAGGGAGCCTGAAGCGAGGAAGAATATGCCGAGGATCTTCAGTGACACAGGCAACTCTGCATTTGTCTGAATCAGAAATTCTCTGTTCATATAAATGAGATACGCAACGGGTACCCAAGTGAAGAGAGGCATCATGTAGGTGAAAAACCCGATTCTTCTGAAAAAGCCCGGAAAAAAATGCACGGGGATCCAGAAAAGCGGAATGACAGGCCAGAACATAATCGTCATAATGGCGATGAGATCATTCATCGGGTTATCCTCTCCTGTGACAGGCGTATAAAATACAGGATACCATAATGATTCAAACAGGCGATATTTCCGGTATGCCATGTTCTGCAAGTAAAGAAAAAACACCGATATCCCGGCAGCAAAAGGTATTTCTGCCGGACAGCGTTGCGGAAAACTAAGAGGCGCCTGAAAGGAGCGGGTACCCCATCTCTTCACGCTGATTGAAGTACGCCCTTGCACACAGCCGGGCAAGATTCCTGACACGTGCAATATAGCCCGTTCTCTCGGTGACAGATATTGCTCCTCGTGCATCAAGCAGGTTGAAAGTATGCGAGCATTTCAGGCAAAACTCATACGACGGAAGTACCAGTCCGGCTTCATTCAGCCGGATGGATTCCTTCTCAAAAGATTCAAACTGTCTCATCAGAAGTTCGGTGTCTGCATAATCAAAATTGAACTTGGAGAATTCCACTTCTCCGGTATGGTGTATTTCACCGTATTTTATGCCTTTGCACCACTCGAGACTGTAAACGTTATCCACTTCCTGCAGATACATGGCGATTCTTTCAAGACCGTAGGTGAGTTCAAGGGATACCGGTTTCAGGTCTATGCCTCCGACCTGCTGGAAATAGGTGAACTGGGTAATTTCCATGCCGTCAAGCCAGACTTCCCAGCCAAGTCCCCAGGCCCCGAGTGTCGGTGATTCCCAGTCATCCTCGACAAACCTGATATCGTGTTTGAGAGGATCAATGCCAAGGTAGGAGATGCTTTCAAGATAGACCTCCTGGCTGTCAGGCGGGGATGGCTTCAGGATGACCTGATACTGATAATAATGCTGGAGCCTGTTCGGATTTTCTCCGTATCTGCCGTCTGTCGGCCTTCTTGAGGGCTCAACATATGCCACTTTCCATGGTTCCGGTCCAAGAACCCTGAAAAAAGTGGCGGGATGGAATGTCCCTGCGCCTACCTCAATATCATATGGCTGCAACAGAATGCAGCCCTTCTCGGACCAGAACTGATGGAGCTGCAAAATAAGATCCTGAAAATACATAGCACCTCCGGTAAAGTAAAAAATCATAAAAGAAGAAGTTGCAGTTTGTCAATCAGCCACCATGCAGCGGGGGACTTCTTCTTTTCAGAAAACCATCAGCCCGGGATTGTCACATTGGGCAGGATGAGAAGAAAGTATATCGATATGCTGCTTTTCTGAAGCGATGAAAGGCGCATCTTTTGTGGTATAATTTTCAGCAAATGCACAGGAAAATTCTCATGAGGGGCAATGAAGCGATCGCAGAGGCTGCAATCCGGGCTGGATGCCGCTTTTATGCAGGCTACCCGATAACTCCGCAGAACGAAATCCCGGAATATATGTCCCGCAGAATGCCTGAAATCGGCGGTGTGTTCATACAGGCCGAAAGTGAGGTGGCTGCGATTAATATGGTATACGGGGCTTCTGCTGCGGGTGCGAGAGCCATGACCTCATCGAGCAGCCCCGGCATAAGTCTTATGCAGGAGGCGATCTCATTTCTGGCGGGTGCGGAACTGCCGGCGGTTATCGTGAATATGCAGAGGGGAGGGCCCGGTCTCGGGAATATTTCCGGCAGCCAGTCAGACTATTTCCAGTCGGTGAAGGGAGGCGGGCACGGTGATTACCGGATGATCGTGTATGCACCAAACAGCCTTCAGGAACTTTGGGACCTTACCATGCTTGCGTTTGATAAGGCCGATGAATACAGAACTCCGGCAATGATTCTCGGAGACGGCATTATCGGCCAGATGATGGAACCATTCCATCAGCATCCGCATGTGCCGCCTGATCTTCCTGCAAAGAACTGGATTCTCGACGGGTGCAGGAACAGGCAGCCAAGGGTGATAAAAACCCTGTATATGGGAGACGGAGAACTGGAAATGAGGAACACCATTCTCCAGAGGAAATACAAGCTGATGAAAAGCAAAGAGGTCAGATGTGAAAGCTATTATGCCGATGACGCGGAATTCGTGATTGTTGCGTTCGGAATAGTTGCGCGGATTGCCCTTGCTGCGGTTAAGAGACTCAGGAGGGAGGGGGTCAAAGCGGGTCTTTTCAGACCGATTACGCTTTTCCCGTTTCCTGAAGAGGAGCTGTTTTTTCTTTCCGGAGAAAAGAGGCGTTTCATCACGATAGAAATGAACACCGGGCAGATGGTGGAGGATGTCAGGCTTGCAGTAAACGGAAGGTCAGAGGTAGAATTTTATGGCAGGGCAGGTGGCGCCCTTATAACACCTGAAGAGGTCGAGCAGATGGTAAGCATGGTAATAAGCCGGAGCCGGTATCGTGTTAATGAAGAATTCAACCACAGGGATGTTTAAGGTGAGTATCTTCTGTCAATATTGAAAAAAAGTTTTCTGTCTTTTTTCAACAGCAGATACCTTGACAAAAAGATTTTTCTCTGGTAATATTTCCACTTGCTGTGTAATCCAGCTTTCATAATTAAATAATTGTTTGGAGGTAAAGTGCCTACTATAGCACAACTGGTAAAAAACGGGCGTGAGAAGGTCAGGATCAAGACCAAAAGTCCGGCGCTGAGATCGTGTCCCCAGAAGAGAGGTGTCTGTGTCAGGGTGTATACCACAACACCGAAAAAGCCCAATTCCGCCTTAAGGAAGGTTGCAAGGGTCAGACTGATGAATGCTATGGAGGTTACCGCATACATTCCCGGAGTAGGTCATAATCTCCAGGAACATTCCATTGTGATGATAAGAGGTGGCAGAGTAAAGGATCTTCCCGGTGTACGGTATCACATCATCAGAGGAACTCTGGATTCCATGGGAGTTGCCGACAGGAGGCGGGGGAGATCAAAATACGGGGCAAAAAAGCCTAAATAAGAGAGAGTAATACATGCCAAGAAGAAGAGTTGCAGAAAAAAGAGATATTTTGCCTGATCCGAAATTCAACAGTAAAATCGTCAGCAAATTCATTAATGCCCTGATGGAGAGCGGAAAGAAATCCACTGCAGAGCAGATCTGCTATCGCGCGTTCGATATCCTGAAGCAGAAGACAGGCAACGATCCCCTTAAAGTATTCAAGACGGCTCTCGAAAATGCGAAACCTGTTCTGGAAGTCAAGCCGAGGAGAGTCGGCGGAGCAACATATCAGGTGCCTGTCGAGATCAGGCCTCACAGGCGTACGGCCCTTGCATTCAGGTGGATTATCAATTATTCAAGGGCAAGAAATGAAAAGACCATGCGGGAAAGGCTTGCAGGAGAGTTGCTGGATGCGTTTAACAATACGGGGTCTACGATCAAGAAAAAAGAAGATACCCACAAAATGGCAGATGCCAATAAGGCTTTTGCACATTATAGATGGTAGGAAGAATAGAGGAGAAAGGTTTTGTCAAGGTTTCAATTACAAAAGACGCGCAATATCGGCATTATGGCACATATCGATGCAGGGAAGACTACGACGACAGAACGTGTTCTCTACTATACAGGTGTAACCTATAAGATAGGAGAAGTCCATGACGGCACCGCTGTGATGGACTGGATGGTTCAGGAGCAGGAAAGAGGAATTACCATTACCTCTGCCGCTACCACATGCTACTGGAAGGATTGCAGAATCAATATTATAGATACACCCGGCCATGTTGATTTTACGATCGAGGTAGAAAGATCATTGCGGGTACTTGACGGTGCTGTTGCCGTATTCGATTCTGTTGCCGGCGTGGAACCACAATCAGAGACGGTCTGGCGGCAGGCGAATAAATATGGAGTTCCCCGCATCGCGTTTATGAATAAAATGGATAGGGTAGGTGCTGATTTCTTTATGAGTGTAAACAGCATGATTGAGCGTCTTGATGCAAATCCGGTTCCTGTCCAGATGCCTATTGGGGCCGAAGATACCTTCAGGGGCCTGGTCGATCTTGTCAGAATGAGGGCAATATACTATGACGATGAAACGCTTGGGGCAAACTATACAGAGGGTGACATCCCCGAAGAACTGCTCCCGAGTGCGCTCGAGCACAGAGAGAAGATGCTGGAGGCCCTGGCTGATGTAGATGACACTCTTATGGAGAAGTATCTTGGAAAAGAAGACATAAAGGATGATGAGATAACGGCTGTGTTAAGAAAAGGGACATTGGATCTGAAACTGACTCCTGTCCTCTGCGGTTCTGCATTCCGGAACAAGGGAGTGCAGCTGCTGCTCGACGGGATTATTGACTACCTGCCGTCCCCGACAGATATCCCGCCTGTTGTCGGGAAGATTCCCAGGAGCGATTCTGTCATTGTCAGGCATGCAGATGACAGTGAACCCTTCTCTGCCATTGCCTTCAAGGTCATGACTGACCCGTTTGTCGGGCAACTGACCTTTATCAGAGTCTATTCAGGCATGTTAAGCGCAGGTTCATACATATATAATTCGACGAAAGACAACAAGGAAAGAGTCGGCAGGATTCTGAAAATGCATGCAAACAAGCGTGAGGAAGTGAAGGAAGTGTCTGCCGGAGATATCGCTGCAGTAGTAGGACTGAAAAACACGCTTACCGGCGATACGCTCTGTGACGAAAAGAATCCTATTATTCTTGAGTCAATGGAGTTCCCTGAGCCGGTTATGTCGGTCGCGATTGAGCCGAAGACAAAAGCCGACCAGGAAAAGCTTTCACAGTCGCTGGCGAAGCTTGCCCAGGAAGACCCCTCATTCCGGGTCTCGTTCAATGAAGAGACGGGCCAGACCATCATATCCGGCATGGGAGAACTTCACCTCGAGATTATTGTTGACAGGCTTCTCAGGGAGTTCAAGGTCAGCGCAAATGTGGGAAAACCCCAGGTGGCATACAAGGAGACCATCAGGGGAGCGGCAAAGGCAGAGGGCAGATTTGTCAGGCAGTCGGGCGGACGCGGACAATTCGGTCATGTCTATATAGAGATAGAGCCACAGGAAGCTGGCAAGGGATTTGAATTTGAAAACAAAATCGTTGGCGGTGCAATTCCCCGTGAATATGTCCCTGCTGTGGAAAAGGGGCTCAAAGAAGCAGCTGACAGGGGAATTCTCGCGGGCTATCCTGTTGTTGATATTAAGGCCATACTTTATGACGGTTCATATCACGAGGTTGACTCCTCGGAAATGGCATTCAAGATTGCAGGGTCAATGGCTTTTAAAGATGCTGCAAAAAATGCCAGGCCGGTTCTTCTGGAACCCATTATGAGCATTGAGATTGTCACACCTGAAGAATACATGGGTGATGTGATCGGGGATCTTACCGCCCGTCGCGGCAGGATCCAGAATATTGAGAGAAGAGGGAATGTCCAGGTTATTAAAGGACTGTCCCCTTTGGCAGAAATGTTTGGCTATGCGACCGATCTGCGGTCGAAATCACAGGGAAGGGCTACGTATACAATGCAGTTTTCACATTATGATGAGGTTCCCAAGGGAGTCTCTGAGGGAATCATAGCAGTGGTGAGGGGCGAATAATGCCTTTGAAGAGGAGGAGGAAAAATGGCAAAGGCTAAGTTTGAGAGGGTAAAGCCTCATGCGAACATAGGGACGATAGGGCACGTAGACCACGGGAAGACGACATTGACATCGGCGATCACGAAGGTACTGGCGATGAA
>JBFMCL010000025.1 GCA_040754395.1 Nitrospirota bacterium
CTTTGTACCACTCTTTTGAATACTCTCTACTTGTTCCATCGATGACACTCCTTTCGTCTAACCCAATTTGGAGTGTCACCCTATTTCCCTAATTCCTTGGTATCATAAACTGGTCGTTAGGACAATCGTATTCATGAAAACCCTTGAGAATAATGCCCTGATGAGAATTTACAGAAAAGACTTGACAGTGCCGGCTCCCTAGAGCAAAACTAATAGAACGTGTCAACAAATATCCTTCGAATATCAACAATATAGATTTTAGAATTGCTGTTGGCACTCTACCCAAATATCTGCGCCCTACAATAAACTATTTCCCTCAACGAAAAGCATATCTTATTCCTGACACTAAAATGGTGCAAATGTGGGAAAAAAGATATCTACATTTGGGAGAAGGACTAAAGATAGGCATTTCCTGGCGAGGAGGAAGTAACCGCAAGCGTTCTGTCGAAATTGGACATTGGAGAAACTTATTTTCAGTCCCCCGAATAAAATTTATTAACCTCCAATATGGAGATTGTACTGATGAAATATTTATGATACATGATCAATTTGATCGAACCATATATGACTGGGAAGACTCAGACCCGCTCAAGGACCTGGACAATTTTGCTGCGCAAATTGCTGCACTTGACTTAGTCATTTCAATTGATAATGCAACCGTCCATATGGCAGGCGCTTTAGGGACGCCTGTTTGGACGTTGCTGAGTTATTCTTCAGATTGGCGCTGGATGCTAGATCGTGAAGACAGTCCATGGTACCCCAGCATGAGGTTATTCCGTCAACCTGCACCGGGCGACTGGGAATCGGCCATGACTAATATAAAATTTGAACTGCTGAATTTATCAACAAAATTTGACAACTGATCTCTTTTATGGCACTCTGTTGTGCATCAATAGTTTTATTCATTTATCACGAACGAATTGCTTTCTAACCACCTTTTGCCGCTCCATGGCGGAAATGCATTGCTATTTCTCCATCCGGTTGAGCATATTAAATAAATAATTACCTTTGGATATTCAGTCGCGATGCTGTCAACCATACCTTTCCACCAGAGAGGATGACGGACCGTGATATGTGCGTTTTCTCCATTAGGCAGTTTGGCTGCCGCTGGATAACATGCGACATTAATAATAATAAGCTTAGTCGCGTAAGAGAACATATCCCGAAGAACGGAGGGCACATCTGAAATGAATATGTGTTCAAGCACATCAAATGAAACGACACAATCAACAGGTTGTCTTTCATCCAGATTTCTCGCTGGTTCGTATCTATATGCATTCTCTAATTTGAAATACTCTATGGCTGAATGACCGGTCGCGTCGTCAAAACCATAACATCGCCAGTCGGAACCTCCACATCCATAATCCAGCACTGTGGAAATACCATGCTCATGAAAGATCGGCCGTAAATGCACCCTATAGGCCCGGAGCTCAAAATCGCTAAAGGCGTTATCCACTTTTGTCTTATCAGTGCGTTCATAACCTTCCTGAACCATTTGTTCATACAATTGTATTAGTTCTTGTCCCTTTTTACTGGATATTGGAGTACGCATTAGTGTTTACCCCAGATCCAGTGATAAATACCCCAAACGTTTGGTAAA
Source organism: Nitrospirota bacterium (assembly GCA_040754395.1). Lineage (NCBI taxonomy): Bacteria > Pseudomonadati > Nitrospirota > Nitrospirota bacterium. The sequence goes on from JBFMCL010000025.1 coordinate 1,601, forward strand.
CAGGTCATCGCGAGGCCCGAAAGCATTCGGGACGTGGTAATCTCACAAGAGAAGACAAGATTGCAAAGCCTGTTCCAAACGGAGTGAGGTGTACTCATCTCTAAGTCATCCATTACTATTGCAATGCTGAAATTATTATTTTTCATAAGAGACTGTGCTGTTCCCATTATTACAGCTCTGAACTCTATTTTTTCTAAAACCGGTTATGGATTCCAAGTCAGGGAGCTCTCATAATAAAATTGCAGATATCGGTAAGAATTATTCATTTTCTTCCTAATAATTGTAACAGCTCACCTCTCACACTGACTATCACTGATTCCCAGTCTCCATCTGAAGGCTGGCGAAATAACCTCATGCTGGGGTACCATGGACTGTCTTCACGATCTAGCATCCAGCGCCAAGGTGAAACAAAAGGTAACAATGTCCAAACCGGTTTTCCGAGAGCTCCCGCCAAGTGTGCCACTGAGGTATCTACGGAAATAACCAGGTCGAGATTTTGAATTAACGCTGCGGTATCCGTGAAGTCATGAATTTCTTCAGTGAGATCAATAAATTGCATCCCCTCTGGGAAGTTCTTTGCCTGTTCTGCAACTCTTCCCTTCTGCAAACTAAAAAAGATAGCATTACTGCTATTTTTCCCCAGCAGTGAAAATGTCTCGAAATCACAAGATCTATCCCCACCACCTGCAGCCCAGACTAATCCCACTTTGAATTTGTCTTTATGATGCTGTATTTTCTTTTCCCATTCCTCAATTAATTGGGGATTGACAGGAATATATGGTATTTTTAAAGGAATATTATCGAGCGAAACATCAAACACAAAAGGAAGATCCAAGAGAAAACAATGAACATCAAAATCAGAGGGTTCTTGGCCGAATTCTACAATCTGAGAGATGCCTTCAACAGCTTGTAATAAAGACACTAATTCTTTGTGGGTCTGAAAAATTACCTTTGCACAGCGCCGCGCAACTAAAGGCGCGTAACGGATAAATTGAATAGTATCTCCAAATCCTGAGGAAGGTTTTGGCACGTCGCGCACCAGAATAACACGTTCGGATATATCAAACCCTGTCCAGAGCGGCTTAGGACAATTCTTTAAATAGTCGCTATTATTTCCAAATTTCCAATGCCATTGGAACTCCTTCCAGCCACGGTTTAAATCACCAAGAGAAAAAAGGCAAAATGCCCAATTGAAATGTGCCCTGGGATTTTCGCTTTCAAGCTCTATGGCTTTTTGATAGGAGACTGATGCTTCATGGTATCTTCCTTTCTTAAACAATGCATCTCCCAGATAATAATGCGCTTTGAAAATATTCCCTTTGCTTTGTAACGCCATCTGCAAATATTTTATGGCCTCATCAAACTTCCCTTTCTGGTGGAAAGCAACTCCGAGATTTGTTAATGCTTCGGCATAATCGGGATTTAATTGTACCGCTTTTTGATAATGAGTAATGGCCTCATCCAGCTGGTGTTGGTATGTCAGAATAAGACCAAGATTATTGTATATCTCAGCATAATCAGGGTTATACTTCAAAGCTTTTCGATAATAATACATAGCCAGATCAAGTTGTCCCTTTTCCTTGAAAATGTTCCCCAGGGAACAATGTATTTCGGCTGAATCCGGAATGTACTGAATAGCTTTTTTGTAATGAGTGATAGCTTCGTCAAACTGTCGCTTGTCCCGGAAGATATCTCCCAGATTTTCATATGCCTCGGCAATATCAGGATCGATCCCAACAGCTTTTTGATAATACTCTACCGCTTCATCAACCAGTCCTCTTTTCTGAAATATCGCTCCTAACGCAAGGTATGCATCAGCATTTTTTGCATTGCATTGAAGCGCCCTTGTGAGATTCTGTATCGCCAGATCATATTCTTCATGTTGCGCATAGATAACTCCAAGCAGGTATAACATCGCTTCATTGTCGGGGTGTTTTTTCAAGATTTCCATGCAGGTATCTTTCGCCTGCTGAAAGTCACCGGTTTGATAATGCTGAAATGCTAAATGAATTGACTCATTGATATTCATTGTTTAAGAAGACAGATATATAATTTTGTTCATATTCAGTGTGATCTCAAGAATATCACCATGTATGTTGTGCCTTTCCCGCCTTTTGATAGTATATATTTTTCCTCTCTGAAAATACATCTTAACCACAGATCCAACGATAAATACTCAAACGTGTGGTAAACAGGTCATTACAAGCACCTGAAAGGTGCGTAGCAATCTCAAATGATAAGACGAGATTGCTTTGCCTTCGGCTCGCAATGACTGGATTTGGGTTATAGTTTAAATGTTACCGGACTATCTGCTTATCCAATAAAAAGTGTCTGTCATTTTTCTCGGATTATTAAGCCTATAAGGCCACTTTCGTTATACATTTAGCAATTTACGCAGTTCGTCCCTCACTTTGATTATCACTGATTCCCAATCTCCTGGTGAAGGCTGGCGAAATAACCTCATAGTGGGATACCATGGACTGTCTTCACGATCCAGCATCCATCTCCAGCATGAAGCAAACGGCAATAATGTCCAAACCGGTTTACCAAGTGCGCCCGCTAAGTGCGCAACTGAAGTATCTACGGAAATGACCAGGTCGAGATTTTCTATAAGTGCTGCCGTATCTGCGAAGTCATGAATATCATCAGTCAGGTCTATAATATTCATTCCCTGGGGAGAAGTCTTCGCCTGCTTTGCGGAATCTCCTTTTTGCAGACTGAAAAAAGTAATATGATTACTAAACCCTAGTGGGGAATAGGTAACGAGACTGCAACATTTTCCAAACTCACCCACATGACCTTGTCCCCAAACTAATCCGATTTTAAAACTCGGTTGATAATAAATTATTTTCTCTCCCCATTCCTTTATTAATTGAGGAGCGACATGAATATATGGTATTTTTGAAGGAATATTATCGAGCGAGCAGTGAAATAAAAAAGGTAAGTCTAGGATGAAACAGTGAACATCAAAAGCACATGCTTTTTCACCGAATTCCATAATCTTTGATATCCCTTGAACATTTCTCAAGAGGGGTATCAATTCCTTTTTGCACTCAAAAATTACTTTTGCACACTGCTCGGCCATTGAAGAAACATAACGGATGAATTGAATAGTATCTCCGAACCCAATTGATCCCTCTGCTCCATCATGCAATAAAACAGTGCATCCTGAAATATCAAATCCAGTCCAGCGCGGCTTTTGAAGGCTCTTCTGAAAATTAATCCCCTCCCGGGTTTTCCAATGCCATTGAAATTCTTCCCACCCACGCTTTAAATCTCCTGATGCCATTAGAGAAAATGACATATTACTGTGTGCCTCTGCATTGTTTTTGTCAAGTTCAACTGCTTTGTGGAAGAAGACCAAAGCCTCACTGTTTTTCCCTCTTTTTTGCGATGCAAGTCCCAAATTGATATAGGAAATCGCATTGTTTTGATTCGACTGCAATGCTTGCTGATAACAGTCAATTGCTTTTTCATAAAATCCTTGTGCGTCGAAAACATTGCCGAGATTGTTATATACGTGTGATAGCCTTGGGTCAAGATGCAACGCTTTTTGATAATATTTCATAGCTTCATCTAATTGTCCTGTTTTGTGCAAGCAGACACCGATATTATCATACAAAGTCGCACAATGCGGTTTAAGCAACAATGCCTTTTTATAATAGGATATAGCATCTTCGAAGATATCATTGTTTTGATAACATTCTCCCAGTTTTTCATATGCATCAGCAAATTCCGGATCAATCTCAAGAGTTGTTTGAAAGCACTGCACAGCGTTATTCAATAGCCCTTTATTTTGATAAATCACCCCCAGCATAAAACATGCATAAGCATTATCAATGCTAAATGCAAGAGACTCTCTTAAATAAGGGATTGCTAAATCATATTTTCCCATTTCTGCATACACGATTCCAAGAAAATATGATACTTCTTTATTACTTGGTTGCTCTTTGAGGACTTTTGAAAATATAATTTCTGCGTCTGGTAGGTTTCCCGACTGATAATGCTGGAGAGCCGCTTGAATGGCATTATCGATATCCATTTTTTGTCCTTAATAATCAATCGATATCATTTTGCGTATTCTATAATGTTGTTATTTTTTGAGGAAGAAACCTGATAGTGGTCATTTTCATACCTTTATCTGCTATGGCAAAATCAGTTAACAAATACTGCTTATTCTTATATGTGATGTTTCAGAGTAAACATTATAAAAATCATAACCTGATCCATTAATAAGACGAATTGTACTGGTTAAAGATGCCACAGCTTTGCAAAAAAGTCAGCTGTTGAAGGGTATCCTTTCTCTCGCAGCAGATCACAGATAGATTGTAAAAGCTTTTTGTAGGCCTTTTTTTGGGTTAACCTATGGTCATGCACTAGGTCCGCAATGTCGTCCATGCTATTGCCTGCATCAATATCGTTTCTTATATTATCCATAAGTTTTTTGATTGTAGTGACAACAGACATGTCCAAAGTCGGCAATTCCGCCATCTCAACCTCCTCGTCATCGATGTAACTGTCTTTATGGAGAATGCAACTCCTTGAATATTATACCTTACATGTGATATCTTCGGCAGTCCGTCGACAAAAAAAGAATATAATGCTTTTCTGCACTATCAATATCCAAATCAATTTGACACATGGTACCGTGCAGAGAAATATGTGCGACTGCCTGTTCGGGGGGGCACATAATTGTGACTTGTTGATTGAATTGGCGTATTGTTAAAATCAATTTCTCAATCACCCGAAGCTGTCGAAATGCGATATAATTATACGTACCTGCAGAAATGAGATTTAAAGGATGATGAAAAAATTTCCATTGTTATTGTTTGCAGCAAGTTGTCTGATGCTCACGGTATCCTGCGCTACTACATCCCTGACAGATGTATGGATAAATCATGCATACGAGGAAGGTCCAATCAGCAATATCCTTATCGTTGGGGTCATTGAACCGCAGCGGCTCCGAAAGCAGTTTGAAGATGAAATGGTCCTGCAGTTGAAGGGAAACGTGACAAAAGGAGTTCCGAGTTATTCTGTTTTCCCTGACGAGACAATGCCCGAAAAGGAAGAAATAGCATCAAAAATCAAAGAGATGGGCATGGATTCTGTGCTGATCGCAAGACTTGTCGATATCAGGGATCTTGATTTACATGAGACGTATCCCCCTTTTGTTTCCTACGGCGGATATTATGCGCTTTGTTGTCAGAATATCATTTCCTCAGGGTACCACGTACGATTTGAAACGAAAATCTTTGCAGCACAAAAAGATGAATTGATATGGTCTGCATCATCAGAAACCCTGCTTGAACGGGCTCCGGAAAATATTACTTCATCATTTATTACCGCAATACTCAAAGACCTCCGCATCAGAAATCTTATTCAGTAAAGACTCAGATCGTGTGGAGAACATCTCAGATGGATAATTAAAGAATATTTGCGGCTACGCCCCGCCCGGTCTCCTTCAGCCAGAGGAGTCTTGACCCGTTGATCACCGATGCATTGAGAGACGCTATGAACTCGGCAGGGAAAACATCAATGCCTTCTTTTTTTGCAAACGGCTGGAATGAATGTTTCACTTTCCCCTTAACCGCCTTTTTGATCTCGGCCTGAGTCGGTTTCCTGATTGCAGAACCCATAACCTTCGCAAGACCGATAAAGATATCCCCATGGCGTTTTGACTGTCCCCGAGGTTCCAGTGCTTTGGGAAGATGCTTCAGCCTGCCGAGGTAATCCACGATCGTACCCGAAGTTTCATACGGGGTTGCCGAGGGAAGTACCACGTCAGCATGTTTCGCCAGCTCTGAAAGATGCGAGTGCTGGACAACAAGAAATTCGACACCGTCCGGTCTTTTATCCAAAGGGATCTCCCCAACCGCATAGAGGACTTTCACCCCGCCCGCCATCATTTCACGCGCAGTCTTTCCCTCGGTTGTCAGTCCCATTAAAGCAACCCCTCGCGCATTACTTTCAAGACCAGCCGCCACGACTTTTCCCCCGAACAATGCAATATTGGCAGCCGATTCAAATAATGCTGGAGAGGATATAAGCAACGGATTCCCTGCTTCGGCATACAGTGCTGCAGCCTTTTCAATCTCTTCCGTAACCATTGCGTCCATGACCGACGACACCAGACTTTTCTCAGATTTAAGTCCCTTTTCGGTGAGTGCCCTCGCAAGCCCCTTCAGGATACTGACCTCGTCTCCCTGAAGGGTGACTGTTGCCGCACCAGCTATTGACGTATCCGATGAGTTCACCACGATCAGCTTTGCCCCCCTGCTCACTCTTCGCCTTATTGCCGCATCGAGTGCAGGCAAGGTCCTGTCCCACTGCGACGGATTCATTCCGATCAGAAGAATAACGTCTGCGTCATCAATATTCGCGTTATCAGATTGTATGAATACGCCGGCATCTGCATAAAGACTCATTGTAGTATCGGCATTTTTCGTCTTTACGGCATTCTTTGCAAGTTTTCTGAGAGTCAGGGCGTCCTCATTGGTAATGCCCGCGACGCTCACAAATCCGGCGTTGTGCCCCGCCTTCCTGAGGCTGTCTGCAACAAGCGCCAGCGCATCTTCCCATGTGGTCTCTGTCAGCTGGCCGTTAACCCGTTTCAGGGGGACCGTGACTCGCGAGTCCGCCTCAATACAATCAAAGCCGAATCTGCCATAGGCGCAGAGATACTTCCCGGCTGAGCCTGATACTGCTCCGGAATTTATCTTCTGTATTGTTCCCTCCTTCAGGCTCAGGCTGATGTCACACCCGCTGCCGCATAACAGGCAGACAGAGTTCACCTGCGCATATTCCCATTCCCTTCCCCTGCGCCATCTGTCCGACTCAAGAAGGGCATTTACCGGACATGCGTCAACACAGCTTCCGCAAAAGGTACACCCCGATTCCTGAAGCGGTTTGTCAACCGCGGTGGTAACCGTCGATTCAATTCCCCTGCCCATGAATTCCAGGACATTCGTCCCCTGCTCCCTGCATACCCTCACGCAGCGTCCGCAGAGGATACAGTATTCGGGGTCTCTCCTGATAAAGGGATTGGCTTCGTCTACCGGATATCCTGATTTTTTCCTCGTAAATGAGGACTCCTTAAGTTCGAAATCATAGGCATATTGCTGCAGGTTGCACACCCCGGCCTTTGTGCAGGTCATGCAGTCGAGTGGGTGCATGGAGAGGATAAGATCGATGACGAACTTTCTCACTTCCTTCAGCCGTTCAGTCTGAGTATGAATCACCATGCCATCCCTGACCTTTGTATTGCAGGCGATAACCGGTGCTTTCAGCCCCTCAACCTCAATAAGGCAGAGCCTGCAGGCGCCTACCCCTTTCATGCCTTTCATATAGCAGAGGTTCGGAATATGCACCCCAGCGAGCTCCGCGGCATCTATCAGGTTCATCCCGGCCGGGGCTTCTATCTCCTTGCCATCTATCTGAAGTTTCATACGTTTCTCCATGAAACCCTCCTGTTCTTATCTGGTAACATTCATGATTTCTTCACGGGGTACAGCAATAATCTCTATCGCTCCTGTCGGGCATACCTTAATACATTCACCGCACCGAGTGCATTTTGTCTGGCGTATCTCGAAGGGAAGGTATCCCGACATATACGGCTTTATCCTCTCACCGATAACGGCATCGTATTCACATGCCTCCAGGCACTTTCCGCACATGATGCAGAGTTCAGGCTTTATGAAGTACTGAATAAGGCTGATACATTCCCTTGTAGTGCATTCACCGGAAAGGTGCTTCCCGATGTCTTCTTCGAAGGCATCGAGTGTTTCGAGAATGAATCTTCCGGTATCCTTGCCCTTCTTGCAGAAGGACGCTTCTGTCATATTCACGCTGATCCTTCTCAAAGCCTGAATGTCTTCCGCGGAAGCTTTTTCCGGATGGTCACTGAGCCTGATCAGCCGTATCTTCGCCTCTGCGGTCCCGAAGGAACAGGGGAAACATCTGCTGCACATTGGACCGTCGATAAATTCCCCGATGAAATAGAGCGCCCTTTGCACAGGACAGGACCGTTCCTCTGCCTCTTTTCTTATGTCCTCGAGTTTTTTCCCTTCTTCCGAAGGTAAACTCATGTCAGCCATCATCCCTCCATATATTGCGCTGTGAGATACAGCATATATTTCAAATCTTTTGTATTTCTTCTTTCTCTCTTAGCATACTCCCTGCATCAGTACATGGTTTCTGCCATGAAACAGATTTCCGGAAGCAGATATGATACCAGGTCCCGGAACGTGATCATGCCCACGATCTTGTTTCCTTCCACTACCGGGAGATGCCTGATTTTCTTTCGCGAAGCAATCGAAATGGCCGAACTCACCTCTGTCGAAGGATCAAATACAGTAATGTCACGCATGATGAGATTCTCCAGAGACTCGCTTGTGGGGGTATTATTGAAGACACAGCGGACGATATCTCGCTCAGTAAAAATGCTCACCAGTCTTTCCTGTTCGTCAACCACAAATATGCCGCTGACATTCTTTTCACTCATCGTCCTGACTGCATCTGCGATGCAGCAGTTCCTGTTGATCATGACGATCTCATAGGGCTTTGACTCCAGTATATCCCTCAGTCTCATCCTGGTCCTCCTTTCGATGACCGCTATTTCTTCAGAAGGAATCTTCAGCTCTTCTTCGAGCCTCGCAAACCTCTGTTTCACGATTTTTACCGCATCTATAGGACACGCGTAATAACATGCCTTGCACCTGGTACACGAATCCCTGTCTATGAAAAAGCTCCTCCTCGTTTCCTTGACCGCGCCGAACGCACAGGCCTGCTTGCAGAGCCCGCAGAGGATGCATTCATCATGATCGACCAGGAAGATGCCGAGATTGCATACCTTGGCCCTGCAGTATTTATCTTTGACATGTTCCTCATATTCGTCCCTGAAATACTGTATCGTGGTGAGCACCGGATTCGGCGCGCTCTGCCCGAGACCGCAGAGGGAACCCATCTTGACCAGCTTTCCGAGATGCTCAAGCCTTTCGATATCGCCCTCTTCACCATGCCCGGACGTGATCCTTTCAAGTATCTCAAGCATCCGGTACGTGCCGATCCTGCATGGCGGGCATTTGCCGCACGATTCAGCCTGGGTGAACGAGAGAAAGAATTTAGCGACATCAACCATGCAGTTGTCTTCATCCATGACCACCATGCCACCTGAGCCCATGATCGAGCCCACCTTCCAGAGAGAGTCAAAATCCACGGGGAGATCAAGGAACTGCTCGGGGATACATCCGCCGGAGGGCCCTCCGGTTTGCACCGCCTTGATTTTCCTGTTCCCGATAATGCCACCGCCGATATCATAGATGATTTCCCGCAGCGTAATGCCCATCGGCACTTCGACCAGACCGGTGTTTTTCACTTTTCCGGCAAGGGAAAAGACTTTCGTTCCGGGAGATCCCTGCGTCCCGATCCCAAGGAACCAGTCCGCCCCTCTTTCAATGATCGGAGGAACACACGCGTAGGTTTCCACATTATTGAGGTTCGAAGGATATCCCCACGGACCCCCCCCCGGTTCAGATACGCGCGGAGGCCGTGCATGCGGGAACCCTCTGTTGCCCTCAATGGATGCAACGAGTGCTGTCGCCTCCCCGCATACAAAGGCTCCTGCACCTTCCCGGATATGGACGGTAAAATCAAACCCTGTGCCGAGTATATTCTTGCCGAGCAGGCCGGTTTCCTCTGCCTGCCTGATCGCCGTTTTCAATGTCTTGATGGCAAGCGGGTATTCATGCCTGACATAAATAAACCCGAAATGCGCATCTATTGCATATGCGCATGTAAGCATGCCCTCGAGGAGACTGTGGGGGTCACCCTCCATGATAGACCTGTCCATGAACGCGCCGGGATCCCCCTCATCGCCATTCGCGATGACCATCTTTATCGTCCCCGGAGCCCTTTTTGTGTGTGCCCATTTGACTCCGGCAGGAAAGCCCGCCCCTCCACGTCCCCTGAGGTTTGACTTCCTCATTTCCTCAATCACCTGATCTGCGGTCATTGAGGTAAGAATCTTTTCAAGAGCAGTATAGCCTCCTGCAGCAATATAATGATGGATATTGAACGGGTCTATATTACCCGTATTTCTGAGAGCGACTTTCATCTGCTTCTTGTAAAAGGGAACTTCCTGCAACAATGGCTCAGGTTCTTCCAGAAATGAATCCCTGTGTATCAGTTCCCTCACAGGGATCCCCGCAGCACAGGTATTCGAGATAATCTCCCGTGCATGTGCAGGGTGTGCCCTCTGATAGAGAAAACCGTGCGGTTCGATCTGCAGCAGCGGCCCTTTCTGGCATAGCCCCTGGCACCCTGTCTTTATGATATCGACCTGAAGGCCGCTCCTTGAAGTCTCTTCCTCAAGTGCCTGCGCCACTTTGTGAGACCCCAGGGTGCTGCAGGGGAGCCCGCAGCAGACTTTTATCGTATTTTTCCCTGGTCTCAGGACATCGTTCTTCAGATGCTCCCTGAGATTCCTCAATGCTTCTATGTCCTTCAGTTTTTCCATCGGATATCCTCTTCCTGATCAGACTTCGGCCAAACTTCTCATGCCTCTTCCCTTATGGCACTGACAAACGCCCCGGTTTTCTTTTCTCCGATGATTTCCCCGACCACGTCTTCATTAATCGTGGCAACAGGAGCAAGTCCGCAGCATCCCACACATCCCACGGTCTCGAGCGTCATCGCAAGATCCTCTGTGGTATTTCCGCTTTTGACCGCAAATTCCTTCTCGAGTGTCGAGAGCAGTTTCGCAGCCCCTCTCACATAACAGGCGGTACCAAGACATACCTTCACGATCTTCCTTCCCCTTGGCGTGAAGTGAAACATCTTGTAGAAGCTTGCCACACTGTAAATCTCTGAAAGGGCAATATTCAGGTTCCGGGAAAGTTTCCTCAGTATGTCTTCCGGGAGATACCCGTTATCTTCCTGAATCTGGTGAAGGGCATGAATCAGTACGCCCTTCTTTTTCTCCTGTGCATGAAGTATCCGGCCGACTTCGCCGATCTGTTCGTCAATATCAAGTGCTTCAGCTAACATTATCCCTCCAATTGTGCAGCCCAATGTTTTTCGCTTCAGCGGACCGCCCTGGGTGAACACCTGTGCGCACAGACAAACCCCAAAGACACGGCTGCACTAATAAATTCCTAAATGCGGCTTTGCGGCCCGCTCAATCTCACGCCGTGCTGCCATATCCATGAGAACTCTTTCGCCGCCGAATTTTCCCGGTTCGTATTTTCTGAGTTTCAGGGCATCACGCGCCCTGTCAATATAGTTAAGGGCAAGGCTCAGTATCTTCTCAGGGTCCTGTTCGAAATGGAAGGCACCCCTGAACCTCTCAAGCCATACTTCAGTCATGATCCGTGTCACTTCCCTGCTTGCGCCGACAGGAGATTCTCCGCCGAAAATCACCGGAACGCCTGAGGCTGCAAAATAGCAACCGATCGCAACCGCCTTCTCAGACATCCATTCAGGTGCTATGCCAACAGCAGGCATCCCGCCTATCTCGTCAGAGAGGCCGCCCTCTTCAGCCATTGCGGACACTATCGTCAATATCCTCGAATTATCGACACACGCGCCGAGGTGCAGTATCGGGGGTATGCCGATTGCCTCACATACCTCCCTCAGTCCGGGTCCCGCATTCTCAAGCGCCATCTCAGGCGTCAGATACCCCGCGGTTCCGCATGCAGCCGAACCGCATCCGGTAGACACAATGAGCACATCCCTTTTAATCAGTTCATTGGCAAGAAAACGGTGAAGTCCCTGTGAAGGGACACGCGGATTATCACATCCTGCAAGACCTACCACACCGCGTATCCTGCCTGCCATGATCGCATCATTCAAGGGCCTGAATGACGCCCTCCAGCTTCCGCCCTGCATGTATTCTATATATTCATGCGAAAAGCCGGCTACAAGAGGAAATTTGTCCGTAATGTAGCTGCCCTCCCGTTTCCTGTTTACAAAATTATCGATCGCCAGCCTGACAATCTGCCTGGCGATGTCTTTGGCCCGGTGTTCGTCATATTCGATATGGACCGCACCGGGCATTTTTGCCTTGTATGACGTCGTGATGACCTTGGTATGAAACTTTTTCGACAGCTCTGCAAGTGCGGGCATGATGCATTGCACATCAACGGTTATCGCATCCACAAGCCCGGTAAGCACCGCAAGTTCCTGATTGGTGAATCCCCCTGCCGTGGGAATGCCATGCCGCATGAGGACTTCATTGGCAGTACAGCACATGCCTCCAAGGTTGATCCCCTGCGCACCTTTTGATTTCGCATACTCAACCATTTCCGGTTCATTGACGACATCGACGATGGTCTCCGCAAGAGAAGGCTCATGTCCGTGAACCACGAGGTTCACTTCATCCTCTCTGAATATCCCGAAGCTCGCTTCCGCCTTTATCGGTTTTGGCGTACCGAAGAGGATATCCGTGATGTCTGTCGATATCATCGATCCTCCCCAGCCGTCTGCAAGCGACACCTTCAGGGCGCTCAGGAGAAGGCTGTCCGGATCATGGTCTACCCCGATGTTTGTCCTGTGCATTGCTTCTGCAATTTCCCGGTCAACGCCCCGCGGGGCAATGCCCCACTTCTGCCACCGCTCCTGCGTCTTGCGCGGAGCCCTTGTGATATAATTCAGGCTACCTTTCTGCCTGCTGAAGTCATCGATAAGTCGCAGGGCGACATCCCTCGCAACATCACTGACAGGACGTCCCTCAAATTCTATTGTGAGGATCCCTGCTATCCGGTACAGCTTTTTTACATCGGTTATCCTGAAATCACTGGTTTCCCCGTTTGCGACCGCCAGAAGGGTGAATGCCATGTCACGTGCATGGTCTGAATGCGCTGCGGTGCCGGCTGCCGCCATCCTGAGAAAATTTCGCGCTGCAACCGTCGGCAGGGTTGCGCCGCACACACCGGTCGCCTCTTCCTCTGCATTCTTGCCGATCAGCCTGCACGGACCCATATGGCAGATTCTGCAGCACGCCCCGACGGACCCGACAGGACATGGTTTCATCCGCTGTGCCCGGTCAAAACATGTCTCTATTTTCTGGGCTTCACTCCATTCAATGATTTTTTCTGCCGCTTCATTCGCACTCTTTACGATCTTTTTCATAAATCCTCCGGCTTTATCGCAAATCGCATCCGGCAATTGGTGAAGCAATACTTTGCATGTTCCTTACACCGGACACGTTACGATTTCTGTTACAGTATCGGTTCCATCTCAAGCGCCGGATGTCCGGCACCCGCAAGGAATTCGAGCAATTTCTCTGAATCTTCACATATTGTCTCATCAGCGATTTTTTCAAACAGATCCGGGACCCCTTCCTCGGCTGCCCTTTGCTCCAAAGCTTCCCTGAGGCTTTCCTTCAGGTTCTTTGTCATCCAGACGATACGTTTGATGCCGCCGTCACCCGCAAGAAATTTCTTGCTGACGATAAAGTTTCTGCCGACTCCCATAAACCCGGGGTTCTGGGTACCTCCGCCGACCGTTCCCGCCAATGTGGAAAACTTCATACCCACAGGAGTCATGCCGGTATGCCCGCGGTTGACTATCATGACGCCGTTCGCTTCCGGGATAATCGCAACAATGCATTCAAAGCAGCCGCATGAGGTCATCGGATTTTCCATGATGGTATAAAGATTGAGCGTCTCAACCGCTCCTCCCGACGCTTTCTTCAGATATTCATCGATACCGGTAAAGCGTCCATAGCGGTTGTCGAGTAGTTCTCCCTTCGGGATAGGCTGGTTTCCGCCCGTAGGGTCTATTTCGAACGCTGCCTTGCAGTCAAGCCAGTTGTAGGCGCCGCACAGTCCGAGCCTCTCGGGGCTGATGACACACACATGACTGGGTGCAAATGACTGGCAGAGGAGACAGGAATAAAACGTATCGACCGCTTCATCGACAAGTCCGCCAAGCCTCTGATCACGTTCCCTGTAAGATTGCCTTGCCTCTTCCTGCAGTCTCAGGACATCCTCTTCCTCGGTATAGATGGTCACCTGAACCTTGTCCACAATCGACCTGAATCTGTGATGTGTCATGGTCGTGTTGATGATCCCGATATGCTCAAGCGTGAACCCCTCTTTCTTGGCATTATGGTTTATCCGTATCCAGTTTATGTCACGCTGTCCCATATGCCATAAGCCTTGTGCTTCATTCAGATTATGGTGTATCTTGCGTTCTATGACACCTTCAAAATCCTTCTGCATCTTTCTGCCGGCAACATCTATGACAATGCCGAGCGGCATCTTGCCGCCCTGCGCATACCGTTCCTGCCAGTTGTTTCCGACAACCACAACCTTCCCGTCTTCTATTTCTTCCATATCCCTGGTTCTCACCCATTCGAACGAAGGGGTACGGGCTCCGCCGAACTCAATAAACATATCCTCTTTCCGTATCCTCTCGCCTTCAAATGCCGGACCGTATGCAACAGGAATCGGCGGCTTCTCAACGGTAATCTTCAGCCCTCTGACCTCGATCGCCTTCTGAACGATTTTACTGTGGTCAAACTCCTTGTCGACTTCTTCATATATGCATACACCGGTAGGGTGGATCACCGGCACGTCTGTATCACACACAGCCGGATATCCCATGTTGATGGCTCCCGCGCCATTCGTCCATTTAATGTCATCCAGTTCCCCCAGCACCATGGCGAAGGCAAATACCCTGTCTTTTGTATATTTAAGATGCCCCCTGAAATCCCCGGGTTTTTTCCCGCCAAAGATAAGCGAGGCCCTTACAGACCAGTCAAGGGGATAGATCGTATGTTCTGTGTCGGGTCCGACAGGGACTATTCTCGTTTCCCAGCCGAGTTCGACCCCCTTTCTCAGAAGCTGCTTCGTCACGCTGTTGCCGTTTACGTTCCCCGAAAGAAAGATGAGGATGTTCTTCTCCTGAAGTTCCCTGATAATCTTCACCGCGGTGTCGTCGTCAGGAGCGGCGCCGATGACCGCGGCAAAACCGGGCATTGTCCCGTCAACGAGCTGAATACCGAGGTTCCTCTGTATCGTGTCAGTGATAAACCCGTTATATACATATCCTGTCTCGGGGTCAACCGCCGGCTCCAGTCCGTTCACATAGCGCAATGCCATGAGTATCTCCTCGGCGAAGAGTGTCGCCATGCCGGAATCGAGCGCCTCACCCAGATATGGTCTCCATATGTGCTCCTCGGGCTCTTCATGCAGCAATTCCCTCGCCATGCCGAGTGCGACCCGCATGTCAGACAGATTTTTTACGGCAAAGCCTTTCATGGCATATATCATGGGGAGATAATATGCGGTATCGGGGAATTCAAACACATGATTTTCGCCTTTCTCGGCAATAGCCTTCTCGAGCATCTCTTCGGCCTGCTTCACAAGTCCGTGTGCGCCTCGTATTGCTGCTGAGGCTATTAACTTGGACATCCCGACCTCCTCAAATTGTTATTCATTAAAGTAATAATTCCTGTCCGGAATACGCACTTCGTATTTCCACAAATGCAAATTATGACCTGCCGTTCACTGTTCACTGTTAAAAGTTCCCTCATTACGCTGCGCGTGTTTTCAGGAATGCCGGTATCCCGTTCGCTTCACGGGGGCCTACCGTAATCTTCCATCCCTCAAGTTTGTCTTCGAGCGCACCGCTCAGTATCGCAACATATCCGGGAATAATAAGTTCCCTGTGTTTTATGGTATTCCCCACTTCGCTCTCTTTGATGAACTGCGCAATCTTGGATGCCGTAAATTTCCCGGCTGCCCAGGCTGTCAGCACGGAGAGGCCTTCGCAGTCCATTACCGCGAGATATCCCGGAACCCTGCTGTTCTCTATCTCTCCGGAAACGATGAAGTATGTAAGAGAAAAGTTCGTGGTGATAAACAGCGGCGATTCCTGTGAAGGTTCGCCGATCTTGTAGACCTTCTGTTCGACCTGCATCGGAACCTGCGGATCGGTATAGATGTTCTGCCTGAGGGTAAACAGCGCAAGGTTCTTCCACTTCTCGATGCTGCTCAGCACGACTATGGAAGAATATTTTGCAACACCGACACCTGCTATTAAGGATTCAACAAGGCTGTCTTCCCTCTGCGCAAAGGTGATTACCGGGTATCCGAGAGGTTTGTAGTTCTTTTTTATGGCAGCCCGCCTGATCAGGGTATTATGTTCCAGAATTTCTTTGGCCTTCCTTGCACCGGAATCTATGACCATATCCTCGACCCCGAGTGACTTGATCTTTTCGGTGAGCCCGGTGAGTTCATCAAGCGATTTTGCAGAAACCCCAAGCGTCGCCTTGTATGTTTTTGCAACCTGGACCATCCCTTCAGCATTCTCTGCAGTGACACCATACACAACCGGTTTTCTGTCTGCAAAAAGTTTTGCCCCTGCTTCAGCAGCCTGAGGGTCTGCTGTGCAGAGAATGACCGGGATCTCAGGGGCTTCTTTTGCGATCAGTTGTGCGGCTGCTTCAAATTTCCCCGCATCATTCGAGTCATTCAGCAGCGCTACCGCATCGATCCTCAGTGTCTGCCCCACCCTGTCAACCTCCGAGGCAAGCGCCTCTTTTACCCTGAGCAAAATATCAGCCTCAGAGAGCGTATCTTTTATCTCAAGTGCAAATGCACAGGGATTTACAAACCTTTTATCATGCCTGAACAGCACGGTTTCTTCGCCCATCTTTACCGCATGTTCTCCTGCCCCCAGCACAATCGGCCTTACAGGCGGAGCAGATGCCTCACCGAGTTTCTGTTTTGCCTCTTCAGAGACATCGGGACACGAATCCAGTGAAGCCTGCCGCTGGGCAAGCTTCATTGCGAACGCAAGACAGGTCGGAAATCCGCATTTCTTGCAGTTTGTTTTTGGTAGGAGCTTGAATATTTCAACACCAGTCAATGCCATTTAAACCCTCCAGAATTATCGAAATTCTCAATGCGAATATCTAAATCCTACACGTATTCAGGTAACGCTCTTTGCCGCAACTGTGCTGCTGCACGGTGGTATTGGTGGGAATTTAGATTTTCGGATTGACAGTTTTTCATTTACACAAGTTCCTCAATTACCTTCTCCACTGCCGCAACAGCCTTCGGATGTCTCATGATAAGAAGCTCTGCGCCGGACATGAGGAGCGCGGTGGCGGTCATTGCTTCCCAGGCCACTCCCCTTTCTTCCAGTCCGCCCCACTGAGGCACGTCTGCTTCATCTGCCTGCGTTTCCTTTACTTTCCAGACATACATGCCGACATCGCCGAGGATGGGCTGCTGCATGGTGGCATCATTCTGGGTAAGCGCAGCAAGCCGTATGCGTTCCATCACCGAATAGGTGTATTCAAGACCGTATCCAAGGGCGGAACACATCGGGTCGGTGATAATCCTCTCTTTCTCGAAACCCATCTGAGTTATCAGTATGTTGAGCTGCTTCGAAAGATTGATGTCGAGTTCAGACATCGCAATCAGTTTATGGTTGTTCGCCATCGCAGCGGCGGCAATCGTCTTGTAATTTGCCTCCTGGGCCTTTCCGATGACACAGTTCCTGTCCTTCGCAGCCTCTGCCGCAGCAATCAGAACCGGGGCGTCCTTTTCCGCATGGTTGCTCCCGAGTATGAACAGCGGAATACTGACTGCGTCAAGAACATTTCTTACTGTTGTTGCCGCATCTTCAGGCGACCGGTTCTCCCTGTCAGGATGAGTGCCCAAAAGCCTCAAAGCCAGCGCCCTTGCCTTTAACGTGTCCTGACAGAATTTTGCCCATACAGCCGGATCGTGCGAAACATCCTTATAGGGTTTTTGCACTTCTTCCGGCCAGTCAGAAGGGGGTATATCCTGAATCTCATAGGCGATAACCGGTCTGTGCGGGGTTGGGCCTTCAAAGCTATGGAACGGGAGGACACTCTCGCCCCCGAAAGCAATTTCCTGAGGGCTGCTGCCGATGGTTACGGAATAAACCTTTCCTGCATATGTTTCCTTCGATGGTGCAAAAGCCATGTCTCCTCCTCTTTTCGTAGAGAGCACAGCACATAGAGCAAAGAGTATCTCGAATACCGGGCTCTATGCCGTTTGCACTTGCTCTTTGCGAGTATTACATTTCAAGATACGAGTGGGCATACAGGGTATTGCCCGTTATGACATCAACAGTCTTCACGGTTGGAGCAACTTCATGCGGATCAGCGATAGCTGCCGTAAGTCCTTCATACATCAACAGGGATAGATAATGGTTGTTCAGCACCGGTCGTATATTCTTCGGACATCCGTTCGAAATATTGCTCAGCCCAACCACTGTTTTCATTGGCGGATCATTCAGTTCCTGAAACATTCTGACCGAGTGTATGACCTTCAGGGCATGATCCTGCGATGTGGCTATCTGCAGGACCAGCGGATCGAGGTACAAATCCTCGAGAGGAACCCCGTATTCCGCAGCTCTTGCCATAATCTCCGCGGCGATTCCTGCCCGTTCTTCTGCATCTGCAGGCAGACCTCCCTTCCCGACGGTAAGCCCTATTATCTGTGCGTTATATTTCGCCGCAAGCTCGAGCGTCGGGAACCTCTCGGGGTCATTGGAGGTAGAGTTTATTAAAGGTCTTCCCCACGTATTGTTATGCACTTTCAGCCCGGCATCTACGGCAGCATAGTTTGTGGTGTCGAGACACAGCGGAAGGGAGACAACCTCCTGGATAGTGGTCACCATCCACTGCATCAAATCCTCTCCGCCGTCTTCAGCAGGCCCGATATTCGCATCGATCATTCCGGCACCAGCCTTCCACTGAGAAACTGCAATATCCTGGATAGGTACCTTGTCCTTCTTCATCATTGCCTCTCTCACCCGCTTGGCTATTATGCTTAATTTTTCGCCGATGATCAGCATTTCCGGGATACTCCTTTCTGACTATGAGGGGCGACTCTCAAGCACTCCCGAGTCGCCCCTCATGAATATGCAAATCTGTTAACTTCTAAAAGGGAATTAATTTTATCACAAAGTTTTTCAAAAGTAAAGCATTATTATTAGCAAATGATAATGTTACATTTCTGGGATTCGCTGCCCGATGGTTCCTCCAAAAAAACTCTTGCTTTTTTGCGGATACACATTATAAAATTTGTTGCACTTGGCATCAACAAAGAATTATGCATGTAATATCTTTTTCAAGATATTCAGAAACGTATTATTGGAAGGAGGTGATAACTTAATGAAAAAGGTTATAGCTTTAGTATTATCCCTAATGTTATTGGTGGCATTTACCGTTGGCTGCAAGCCGGCAGAGACACCGAAACCTGAGGCTCCGAAGCCAGCCGAGGCACCAGCACCAGCACCGGCTCCTGAGAAGCCAGCCGAGGCACCAGCACCAGCACCGGAGAAGCCAGCAGGACAAAAGTAAGATATTCGACATTCAGGGGATAGGCTGCATCTGCTTATCCCCTGAATTTGCTTTTTCAGTGTGAAACTGGTATATTTTTATAGTCATGTTGTGATGTTATGCGAAGAGTGGGTCGTCCCACTCTTTTGTTTTATTGGGGTGTTTCTGGCATGCACCGCTGAACGGATATGGATACGAAACAGAGGATCATAGATATCGCAAAACAGGTTGCTGATGAGCAGGGAGTTGAAATATTCGACATCGAATTGCTGGGAAAGGGGAAACTGTTGCTCAGGGTAATGATTGACAGGGAAGAAGGCATCACGCTCGACAGATGCGAGAGGTTCAGCAAGAGCTTCAGTGCGGTTCTTGATGTGGAAGACCCGATTTCCGGTCCCTATACCCTTGAGGTTTCCTCGCCCGGTCTCGACAGGCCCCTGAAAAGCATCAGGGATTTCGAAAAATATCAGGGGAAACTCGCACGTATCGTTACCAGGGAAAAAATCGAGAACCAGAACTTCTTTATCGGCCGCATTCTCAGTGTGCATGACAACCGCATAAGACTGATGATCGATACGCGTGAGATAGATATTCCTTTTGATGCCATATCAAAAGCTAAACTGGAGATAGAACTCTGATGTCCAAGGAGCTCTGCTATGTAATTGACCAGATAAGCAGGGAAAAGGGCATTCCGAGAGATGTCCTGCTTGAAACCCTGCGTTCCGCGCTGCTTTCCGCTGCGAGAAAAAGATTCGGAGGCAGAACAAACATCGACCTTATCATTGATCCAAAGACATGCAGCATATCGGTTTTTGAGACAAAAACGGTCGTTGCAACCGTCTCGAACAAGGATGAAGAAATCTCGATTAAGGACGCGGAAAAGATCTCCCCGGATGCAGTGGAGGGGAGTACGGTCAATCTGCCCCTCGACTTTCATGATTTCAGCAGGATCGCAGCCCAGACTGCAAAGCAGGTTATTTTCCAGAGGGTAAGGGAAGCAGAACGGGATGTGATCTACAATGAATTCAAGGATAAAGTCGGACAGATCGTAAGCGGCATCGTCATGAGAAAAGAAAAAGGGGTCTATTTCCTAAACCTCGGCAAGACCGAGGCGGTTCTGCCGATAAAGGAGACTCTGCCGAATGAAAACCTCAAGAGAGGCGATACAGTCAGGGCGTATATTGAAGATGTGAGGGTTACGCCGAAAGGGCCCGCAATCATGGTGACAAGGACAAGCCCGATGTTTGTTGCCGGTCTTTTCAGGATGGAAGTTCCGGAAATCAACGATGGGCTTGTGATTATAAAAGACATTGTAAGAGAGCCGGGGGAAAGGACAAAGCTCGCGGTGTATTCAAAAAATCCGTCCATTGACCCGGTAGGCGCATGCGTGGGCATGAAAGGCACGAGGGTCCAGTCCATAGTTCGTGAACTGCGGGGCGAAAGGATCGACATTATCCCGTGGACCGATGATCCCAGGCAGCTTGTTGCAAGGGCGCTCAGCCCTGCGTCAGTCGACAGAATCGGCATAAATGAAGAAACAAAAACCGCGATGGTAGTTGTGAACGACCAGCAGCTCTCTCTCGCGATCGGCAAAAGAGGACAGAATGTCAGGCTTGCAATGAAGCTCACCGGATGGGATATCGATATCCTCAGCGAATCCGAATATTCCAAGATGAGAATCGAAGAGGCAGACAAAACATTCTCTCCTCCTTCGGCTGATGGCTAAAGACCTTTCAGACCTTCCTGTCCAATATATCAAAGGTGTAGGCCCTCACAGGGCTGAATTATTCAGCCGGCTTGGAATATCGTCAGTGAAAGACGCCCTGTACTATCTCCCCTACCGCTATGAAGACAGGAGCAGCATCAGGAAAATCAGCGAACTCGCTTACGGAAATGTTGAGACTGTATCCGGGAAGATCGTTTCTGCTGAAGTCATCAGATTGCGCGGGAGGAACCTCAGGATATTCGAGCTGACCGTCAACGACGGGAGCGGCTCTCTCAAGGGCAAATGGTTCAACCAGCCGTTCATGAAAAAGAACTTCAAGCCTGGACAGGAAGTCCTGCTCTCAGGCATGGTAAAAAGAAACCCGTACTGGAGTATCGGGTTCGAAATAGACAATCCTGAATACGAAATCCTTACTTCCGGGGAGGATTCCCTTATTCACACCAACAGGATCGTCCCTGTCTACAGGGTTACAGGCGGTGTCAGTGTCAGGCAGATGCGGTCAGTCATGTTCAGTATCGTAACCATGTATCTGCAGGAAGTGGCTGATCCTGTCCCCCCGGAGATTCTTCAGAAAAACAGGCTGCCGGGGTTGCCGGAGAGCCTACAGCAGGTCCACTTCCCGAATGAGGATGCTGATCTTGAACTGCTGAACAGGGGAACAAGCCTCTTCCACAGACGGCTCTCGTTTGATGAACTCTTTATGCTCGAGCTGGGTCTGGCAATCACGAAAAAAGGGAGCGTGCTCGCACAAGGAATCGTATTTGCTCCTGAAGGCAATCTTGTGCAAAAACTGCGTGAACTGCTGCCTTTCAGACTTACTGCCGCTCAGGAGAGGGTATTCAGCGATATCCTTGGAGACATGAAAAAACCATATCCTATGCACCGGCTCATCCAGGGAGATGTGGGATGCGGAAAAACAGTTGTGGCACTGATGGCCATGGTAACCGCGGCTGAATGCGGATACCAGTCTGCAATCATGGCACCCACGGAAATACTCGCCGAACAGCACTACCTTAATATCTGTAAACTGGCGCAGGGTCTCGGCCTGAAAATATGCCTTCTTACAGGGAGCAAGAAAGACCGTCCCCTGAACGAAATCTCCTCCGGAGAGATTGATCTGGTAGTCGGGACCCATGCATTAATCCAGGAAGGGGTGATATTCAGAAACCTCGGCCTCGCGGTTATCGATGAGCAGCACCGTTTCGGAGTAATGCAGCGCGCCCTTCTCAGGAAAAAAGCAGTTAACCCGGATGTCCTTGTCATGACCGCAACTCCCATCCCCCGGACACTTGCACTGACCCTATACGGCGATCTCGATTATTCAGTAATTGACGAACTCCCTCCTGACAGGCGGCCGGTTTCCACCCTTTTGTTCCATCCGAAACAGAAGGATGCCATCTACGGCATGATCAGTGAAGAGATTAAGAAAGGCAGGCAGGTATACGTGGTATACCCGCTTATCGAGGAGTCGGAAAAGACAGACCTCAAATCCGCAATCATGGGCAGGGATGCATTCGAGAAAATATTTCCTGACTTCAGGATCGGGCTCATCCATGGCAGGATGAAAGCGCAGGAAAGGGAAGAGGTAATGGCATCCTTCACACAGGGTGAACTGGACATGCTCGTGAGCACGACCGTCATTGAGGTCGGCGTAGACGTGCCAAATGCCACGCTTATGGTTATAATACATTCAGAGAGGTTCGGACTGTCACAACTCCATCAGCTGAGGGGCAGAACCGGGAGAAGCCACTTCCGGTCCTACTGCGTGCTTCTTGCCTATGAACCCCTGAGCGATGAGGCAAAGCGGAGACTTGAGATCATGGTACATAGTCATGACGGTTTCAGGATCGCCGAAGAGGATCTGGACATACGGGGTCCCGGTGAATTCTTCGGAACTCGCCAGTCCGGCATGCCGGACCTGAGGATCGCACATATCGTGAGGGACGCAAAGATTCTCAGTAAGGCAAGGGAAGAAGCGTTTGCGCTCATAGACACTGATCCGGAACTGCACACCCATCCGCTCCTGAGAAAAACCCTTGAAAAGTTCTGGGAAGGAAAGATCGAACTCTTTAAAACAGGCTGAGGGAAAACATGCTGAAACGGATAAAAGACAACTTCGACCGAGGAGTCGAAAAAATAAAGTGGTTTTCAACCCTGGTTTCCGACCGGACAAAAATAGAGATTTCCGTGATTAAGCTGCTGTATCATTCTGAACAGATGGAGAAAAAAAAGGAAGAGCTTATTAAGACAATCGGCCAGCGGGTATACGAACTGAAAGAGAACCCTGAAAGGAACATCCTCAAAGACAGGGTTATCACGGAGGCGATCGGCGAGATCGAAACACTGAATAACGACATCGAATCCACCAGAAAAAAGGCATCTGAAATAAGCAGTACCAGTTGAAGACCATGATCAATCTGCCAGGACCAAGTGATCATCCGTACGTGATTCGTACATTTCAGCAAATGCTCAGGAAACATACGTTGCCAGGCTCTTGTTCCGTATACGCATGAATACTGTCATCCTTTACCTGTTCATCTTCGTTCTCGGTTCCCTGATCGGCTCATTCCTGAATGTCTGCATTTACCGGTTGCCCAGGAACCAGTCGATTGTGCTGCCGTCTTCAAAATGCCCCTCCTGTGACAATCCGATCCAACCATACGACAATATCCCGATCCTGAGTTATCTGCTGCTCGGCGGGAAATGCAGAAATTGCAGGGCAACAATAGGCTTCAGATACCCGCTGGTAGAATTCCTGAATGCTTCATTATACGTCTTTATTGTATGGAGGTTCGGGATAGGGGTCCATACCCTTTTTTATTTTCTCTTCTGTTCGGCGCTCATTGCCATCACCTTTATCGACCTGGATTTCCAGATCATTCCTGACAGGATCACCCTTCCCGGCATCCCGATCGGTCTTATCGCAGGGTCATTCCTGATGCCCGATCCGTTTCTGCGGTACACGCTTCTCGGGTTCAAATCGTCCGCAATCGGTTTTCTTGCCGGCGGCGGGCTTTTTTACGCGATTGCCGTACTCAGCAGAGGCGGCATGGGAGGCGGAGACATCAAACTTATGGCAATGGTCGGGAGCCTCCTGGGATGGAAAGCGGTGCTCTCGACAACCTTCTTCGGCAGCCTTACGGGAGCTGTCGTCGGGATTTTCATGATGGTGATGAAGGGCAAGGGAAGAAAAACAAAAATCCCGTTCGGACCTTTCCTCGCGCTCGGCGCCCTTGTAAGTCTTTTCTACGGCCAGGAGATTCTTTTCTGGTATCTCAGGAGGTAAATAACCCTTGGATTCCGGCCTGATATTTTTTTATTCGATCGTTTTTCTGATCATCCTTGTTGCGTCTTTCCTCGTCCTGCGGATTTTGCTCAGGTTTTACCGTACAAAAAAGAATCTGGAGCAGCAAGATGTTTCCAGGGTGGGTTTTGTCGTGGATACCTTCCATGACCTTGTATCCCAGCTGAAAGAGAAGGAAAAGGAGCTCGAAACACTCAGAAACAGGGCTGAAGACCGGGCAACCGCCATCGAAGGATATAATGAAAACATCCTGCAGAGCGTTCCGAGCGGTGTCATCAGCTTTGATGAGGAAATGAAAATCACGAAGGTCAATTCCGCTGCCGAAAAGATTCTTGAAATCGATGGAGAAACAGTTGCCGGAAAGCTCCATTCAGACATCCTGAGCAAGCCGATCACTGACTTTCTGACCGAAAGAAAGGTCATTGAACGGGGCGAGATAAGCTACCTGACTCCTTCAGGGAAAAAGATCTGGCTTGGACTCACGCTCTCTCCACTGAAAGACAAGGGGGGAACAATAATCGGCCAGATACTCATTTTCACGGACCTTACCCATCTTAAGGCGATTGAATCCCAGATCGAACTCAGGAACCGTCTGTCGAGCCTCGGAGAAATTTCTGCCGGGATCGCACACGAAATGAGAAATCCGATGGCGGTCATTGCTGGGTATACCAAAATCCTTTCCAGAAAAGCGGACAGCTCTCTGAAACCTACGGTTGAGGCCATATTGAAAGAGATCGCGGTCATGGACAGGATCATATCCGATTTCCTCTCCTTCGCAAAACCGGTTGATCTTAATCCAACCCGGATTGATCTCAAGGCGATAATAGAAACCTGTGTTTCCTCGATTGCCGGTACACGCAGCGATATTGCGCTCAACGTTGCCATCGGTTCGATCCCTGCCTTTAAGGGCGACGAGGTGCTCATGCGTCAGGCGTTCATCAATATTATCCAGAACGCTGCTGAAGCGATGCCACAGGGAGGAAAACTCATCATAAAGGCTTCACCGTTGCCGGTTTCGTCAGGAAATTTTTTTGATATTCTCATCATCGATACAGGGCATGGAATCTCCGAGAATGTACGGGGCAAGATCTTCCTCCCGTTTTTTACGACGAAAGAGAAGGGCACAGGCCTCGGCCTCGCAATTGTACACAAGATTGTCGTGTCCCACGGGGGAAGCATCTCCTTTCTCAGCACCGACAAAGGTACAACATTCAGGATACGGTTGCCGGCTGCTGCGTAATGCAGTATCGATAAAGCACCGCTAATTGGTCATGATAAAGAGATTATTGTTATAATACCCAATGTCCAGAATTACTATTCAGGATTTCCTGACAAAAAAGCATGATCAGAAGAAAATCACCATGCTCACCGCCTATGACTATCCATTCGCAAAAATAGTCGATGAGGCCGGTATTGACGGCATAATTGTCGGCGACTCCCTGGGCATGGTGGTACAGGGACTTGAAAACACCCTTCCGGTTACCATGGATGAGATGATCTACCACACAAAGATCGTTTCCAGGGCCGTCCAGAGCAGTCTTGTAGTCGGCGACCTCCCCTTCATGTCATATCAGGCCAGCCTTTCGGAAGCGGTCCGGAATGCAGGAAGGTTCCTGAAAGAGGCAGGCGCCTCGGCCGTCAAGATAGAAGGCGGCGCTGAAGTGGCAGAGCACATTAGGGCCATGACAAGGTCTGATATCCCGGTCATGGCGCACATCGGTCTCACCCCGCAATCGATCCACAGGATGGGCGGGTACAAAGTCCAGGGAAAGACGGAAGAATCAGCACACAGACTTCTCGAAGAAGCCCGTATCGCTGAGGATGCGGGTGCGTTCTCTCTGCTGCTTGAGGCCATCCCCATGGGGCTCGCAAAGAAAATCACTGAGGAACTCTCAATCCCCACAATCGGCATCGGAGCCGGTCCCCACTGTGACGGACAGGTGCTCGTGCTGCACGACGTTATCGGTCTCTTTGAGCGATTCCTCCCGAAATTCGCAAAGAGATATACGAGTCTGAAGGATGAGGCACTCAAGGCAATCGAATTATACAGAAAGGAAGTCGAAGACGGGGTTTTCCCTTCGCAAGATCAGAGTTTCAAATGAGCGATGAGCTAGTGTCAAAAAATATTAGTGAGGAAACGGATTTAAAAGTTAAAACAGGGGATACGGTCAGGATACACTTCACTTGCACCCTTGAGGATGGGACCATAATTGACTCTTCCGTTAATAAGGAGCCTCTTGAGTTCACTCTGGGGAAAGGGGAGGTTCTTTTTCCGGGATTGGAAGATGCTGTCATTGGAATGTATCGTGGAGAGTCTAAATCTATCACAATACCCGCTGAAAAAGCATACGGCGTCCATCTCCCTGAAAAGATTTTTACTATAAGCCGGACCCAGTTTCCACCTACTCTGGAACCGGTCATCGGAATGAAATTTGAGATACAACAAACAGATGGTAAGATGACTGTTGTTAGGGTAACAGATGTTCAAGAATCCTGTGTAACCCTGGATACAAATCATCCTTTGGCAGGAAAAGACCTCTTCTTTGAAATTCAATTACTCGATCAAGATATTACTGATATGTCAAAGGCACATGAACTGTATCAGCAGGGAACTGCTTATCAGGATAGGGGACAACTGGATGAGGCTATATCCTGTTATCAGAAGGCTGTCAAACTCGATCCTAAATTGTTTAAAGCATTTTATAATCTAGGGGTTGCTTTTCAGAATAAGGGAAACATTGATACCTCTATTCTTTATTATGAAATCGCTTTAGGACTGAATCCTGAATTTCTTGAAGCATATCATAATCTTGGGATTGCATACAAAGATAAAGGGCAATTTGATGATGCAATTATGTGCTTTCTTAGGGCAATACAGATCAAAGCGGATCACGTCGGAGCGTATTATAATTTAGGGAATACACTTGTCGCTAATGGTCGATACAACGAGGCATTGCAGATATATAAGAAAGTGCTCGATATAAAACCGGATTATCCTGATGCTCATTTAGCTATAAGTATGCTTAATTTAAGATTGGGAAACTTTCAAGACGGCTGGAAAGGATATGAATATCGATGGAAATTAGAAGAGAATTTGAACAGGCGCGAGTACTCTAAGCCCTTATGGGATGGTTCCGACCTGCAGGGGAAATCAATCCTGCTGTCAGCTGAGCAGGGTTTCGGAGATACTATCCAGTTTATCCGTTACGTCCCTCTCTTAGCTCAGCGGGGATCAAAAATAATCGTTGAGTGCCAGAAGGAATTATCCTCTCTGATCAGAAATATCAAAGGGGTCCATACAGTCGTTTCAAGGGGAGAACAGATTCCTGAATATGACGTCTATTGCCCTCTCCTGAGTCTGCCCCTCATGATAGGAACAACATTGCAGAATATCCCTGCCAACATCCCTTATATCAGTGTCGGACCTGAATTGAAAACAAAATGGGCCGGAAAAATCAGCCGTTTCAGTCATACTATGAAAATTGGGCTGGTATGGGCAGGACACCCGAAGCCAAAATTCGGCCATACCCGTTCTTGTCCGTTGAACCTGTTCTTCCCTTTAAGGGAATTCGAAAAAATCACCGTCTTTAGTTTACAGATGAATAACGATCCTCATCGTGAACACACGCTGGAAAAAGATCTGCCAATAATAGATTTCACTGGTGAAATAAAGGACTTCCACGATACTGCAGCTTTCATCGAAAATCTCGATTTAATTATCTCAGTTGACACGGCAGTTGCCCATTTGGCAGGTGCCCTTGGCAGGCCAGTCTGGACTTTGCTTCCTTTTGTTGCAGACTGGCGCTGGCTTGAAAACCGCGAGGACAGTCCCTGGTATCCGACTATGAGACTTTTCCGACAACCAGCTATTGGAGACTGGGAATCAGTTATCGATCGCATTTTCGACAGTTTAAAGGTCTTTCTTCGTAATTAATATTACTTCTCTATTATTCCGGATATTCATAAATTCTAATGAAAAATATATCCAATAATACTAAGAGTTTTAATATTATAGAGATCGAAATAACAAGAACACGAAGAAAATTTATATTGGCGTTTAATTTTTTATTGATAGGATGCTATGATATATAGCACATCCGCTTACTATCGAAAAGCCGGACTCGGAATATATATATTTATTTATGAAAAGGAGAAGACATGGCTGTTGCAGATTTTGGTAGAACAGTAAAAGTACACTATACTGTGAAGCTTGAGGATGGCACCGTTGTTGACAACACACGTAACCATGAACCGTTTATATTTACTGTAGGAACAGGCCAGGTGATTCCTGGTTTTGAGACCGAAGTAATAGGAATGAGCCTCGGAGAAAAAAAGTCTTTCAAGGTTCCTGTTGAAGATGCATATGGTGAATATTATAAGGAATTAGTCACAGAAGTCGATAAGAAAGAATTCCCTGACGACTTTCAGTTTGAAGCAGGACAGCATTTGGAGTTTCCAGGTACGGATGGCCAGGTTGGTCTTGCAACTGTTCTCAAGGTTACAGATACAACAGTCATATTCGACAGAAACCACCCACTGGCAGGCAAAGAGTTATTTATGGACATTGAGATATTAGAGGTTATTTAACCAGTCTTCCATAAGTGGATCTTCAGGAATCATTTGATAGGGCGCTCGCTCACTTTCAACAGGGGAAGTTGGGGGAAGCCGAACAAATCTGCCAGCAAATATTATATACCCGGCCAGATAGAAGTGATGTTCTTCATCTTCTCGGTATCATCTTTTTGCAACAGAAAAAAATTGAAAAGGCGATTGCATATCTTGAACAGGCAGTACAAATTGATATCCATGATCCCTATCTTTATTTCCATCTTGCAAATGCTTATCGGGAACATGGAATATCCGGGAAAGCAGTTACATACTATCAAAAGTCAATTGAACTTGCTCCGCATTTTGATGACGCTTATTATAATCTTGGAATAACACTGGAAGGAGAAGGAAACACTGATGAAGCAATAGATGTATATAAGAGGGCCTTACAACTGAATCCTGAAGCTACAGATATCTGGAACAATCTTGGAGTTGCCCTGCGCAAGAAACGCCAGTTGAATGAAGCCCTCAATTGCTTCAGAAAAGCTATTGAATTTAATCCCACATACTTGCGTGCTTTGTTTAATCTCGGCATTACTTATCAGGAGATGGAGCAATTCAACGAGGCCTTAACATATTTCAAAAGAGTTACCGAACTTGAACCGGGATTTGCTGATGCATACCATAGCATGGGAACTGTCTGCAGAGAGATGTTCCAGTTGGATAATGCAGCACACTGGTATCAGGAAGCAATAAAACATAATCCAAACAGTTCCGAGATCTATACAAACTTAGGATTGGTTTATGAGGAGAAAGGAGATATTGATCAATCTATTTCAAGTCTTCGCAAAGCAATAAAGCTTAATCGATGCGACCCGGAAATCCACTGGAATCTGTCACTGGTCCTTTTGTCTGCTGGAAACCTCAATGAGGGCTGGCAAGAATATGAATGGCGCTGTTTAATAAAGGACTTTGGATTGCGCAGGTTCGCCCCACCCAGATGGGACGGTTCATCTCTGCGTAGAAAAACAATTTTCATATATGCTGAGCAGGGCATCGGTGAGGAAATCATGTTTTCCTCATGCATTCCGGAAATCATCGAGCGGGGTGCTTCCTGTATTGTGGACTGCGATAAAAGGCTCGTTCCTCTTTTCGGAAGATCTTTCCCTGAAGCTGAGATACTCGACCGGTCGGCTATTGTTCATTTGTCAGCCGAAATTCTTCGTGCAGACTTCTGTTCTCCGATGGGGAGTCTCCCACTATTCTTGCGTTCTAATCTCAGAAGTTTTCCACAGCGGAATTCCTATCTTGTGCCCGACACGAAGAAAGTAACTATGTGGCGTTCCCGATTTGCAAATTTGGGGGCGGGCCTTAAAATAGGAATTTCATGGCGTGGAGGTAGCAAAAAATGGGACCGACTTGTCCGATCAACCATGCTCTCTCAATGGGACAAGGTATTTTCCGTAACCCATCTTCATTTCATCAATTTGCAGTATGGAGACTGTGCTGCTGAACTAAATAACGCAAAAAACACAAAGGGCATCACCATCCATGACTGGGAGGATGCCGATCCCCTGAAGGACCTCGACAATTTTGCCGCACAGATCGCGGCGCTCGACCTGGTCATTTCTGTCGACAATGCCACCGTGCATATGGCAGGCGCTCTGGGAAAACCTGTCTGGGTATTGCTGCCCTTTGTCTGCGACTGGAGATGGATGCAGGACTTTGAGGATACCCCCTGGTACAAGACTCTCCGGCTCATCCGCCAGAAGACTCCGGGGGACTGGGACGGCGTATTTAGGCGTGTCGTATCCGACCTGAAACACTACCTCGAAACAGGCTCCATGCCTGAGATCACCAATTCCTATACACGCGCATGCACTGACACCCCTCAGGAACCTGTCTTTCCTTCCCTGACCCCCTCATCCGACACTCCTTACCGGTGCGCGGTGATCACCCCCGTAGGCCCCGGTCACGAGAATCTGTATCAGGAATGTCTTGCCTCTGTCGAAAACGCCTTCAGGGAAAAACCGGCACACTGTACCGGGTTCATCCCTATACGGATCGACGATCCCCAGGGGAAACTGGGCCGTTCAAAGGCCCGCAATCTCGGTATTCAGAAGGCTTCCGAACAGGGGGCTGAATGGATATTCTTCCTTGACGCAGATGACCTGATGTCTCCTTCTGCGTTTGAATATGTAGGACCCTATCTGGATAAGTATGATGCCGTCTGGGGTTCCATCTGGAGTATTGAATCAGGAGAGTCGACTGCCAGGGAACGTCCGAAACAACTGCCGTTCCTTTACGGCATCGAAGACGTACTTTCCTGCGATCCCTTCGTGAGTCTCCAGATGGGACATTTTGTACGGACACCTGTCGCACTGTCTGTTCTCTTTAACGAATCTATCGACACGGGAGAGGACTTCGATTACTACCTCAGGGTCTGGGAAAAGTACCGCTGTATAAAAATTCCTCTGCCATTCATTTACAAAAGAGCCTTTTAGGCATTAACACCAATTGAATTTATTTTTGATTTTATTTCTTTGAGGGTTTAACAGGACAAACAGCATAATATAATTGATTTAATGGAGAAGTAGCCTCTATTGCTTTCCAGTCAGATCTGGTTTTGTTCATTGTATCAATTGCATTACCTCTTTTATCATAATATGCCTTTGATTTGATTTGAGCATGTTTGGTATAACAGTTAATTTCAATCAATGATATTACCTCAACCAGATCTGCATATTTAGGCCCAAGATGAGAAATGATTCTATCAAGCGACTCATCATTAAAAATAACTTTTTGCCATACACCTATAATTTCTCTTGAATTCTCAAGAGGATAATTAATACTTTCCTTATCATAATAATAATGATCATTGTAGTGGTCGAACAGTCTCCATTCTTCTGCTCCTGCTGAAGATGAAACAAAGATAATTATTATTCCTATAATAATTTGAAATATTTGTTTCATAAACTATTGTCTAAAAGCCATCCTTTTTGATAGTAAATATGGAAATAATCTTGTGTAGCCCAAATCCAGCGATACACATAGTCATTGCAAGTACAATAAAGCAATCTTGTCTCATTTGAAATTGCCACAAACCTTGCAGGTGCTCGCAATAACCCGTTTACCGAACTGTTGATTTATTTATCGCTGGATCTAAGTTTTAATTTCTTCAGCAATCTGGGACTCAGTTGAACATCCTTCAGCGATTGAACACCCGTCAATTGCTCTAAAGTAAGTTTAATGGCACCTTTCAAATTGACTCGATCAAGATTGGCCCCCTTGAAATGCGCTCCCTGCAGTAAAGAACCACTCATATTCGTATCGGTCAAATTGGCACCATTCAGTTTCGCTCTCCTAAATTTTGCGGAAAAAAAATCTCCTCTCGAGAGATTAGCCCCTTGAAGGGTTGCATCAGTAAAATTTGTCCCATTGCACCCTGCTTCTGTTAGGTCTGCTTCGTTTAAGTCAGCTTTCGAAAGATCTGCTCCACTCAGTTCAGTTTTATAGAGAATTGCGGCTTGCAGGCTCGTTCCAATCAAATTAGCTCCGATGAGATATGCTCCACTTAAATTTGCCCTTTTGAGATTAGCTCCACTGAAATCCACCCCGCCAAGCTCAGCATTACTGAGATTCGCATTCAGAAGTCTCGCCTCAACAAAAGAGGCCATAAGGAGAACAGCGCCAACCATATTGGCTCCGCTGAGATCTGCTCTGCTAAGATCAGCACCATGCAGATACGTTCCAACGAGACCCGTCCCAATAAGCTGTGCACCTCTGAGACTGGACCCCCTGAGATCTGCTTCATTAAGTTCCGCTCCATTGAGATTCTTTTCTGAAAGATCCCATGGACCCTGAGGCATCTCTCCCTGAACAGCTTTCAATTCGACCAACTTTTTCCATGTTTGTTCTCTCGTAAGCATATCAGTATTTTATATTATAATAAATTTTATTGCCTAACAGTTTTATATATGCATTAGACTTTTAGTCTTTTTTATAGATATAATGTCATGAGCAATTATTATTTTAATGATAAAGCATTACGTTGTACAAGTATATGAACATTAAGCAGATAACCCTCTCAGCCATAGAATACCTCCAAAAAGGAGATTTACAATATGCAGAAAGTCTATTCCGTCATATACTAAAAATTCAACCTAACAATGTCTCCGCCCTACATTTTCTTGGCGTAATATATTACCAGCGCAAAGATTATAATGGATCTATAGAACATATAAATAAAGCACTTCATTTTGGCCCCAATTATGCTGATGCTTACAATAATTTGGGAATAGTTTTGCAGGAAACAGGTCATTTAGAAGAAGCAACAGTTTGCTACAAAAAGGCTCTTAATCTTAATCCAAATTTTTCCAGAGCTTATTATAATCTTGGTAATATTTTTAGGGAGAAATGGCAACTAAACAATGCTATACATAATTATCAGAAAGCGATTCAGCTAGAACCTAATTTTTTTGAAGCATACAATAATATTGCTCTTGCGCTTCAAGATCAGGGGCTGCTAAAAGAAGCGGAAAAAAATTATAGGAATGCCCTTCAAATTAAGCCGGATTTCCCGGAATGTTACAGCAACCTCCTTCTCATGATGCATTATGATACACGATATGATTCGAAAAAAATCTTTTATGAACATCTGAGATATGCAAATCAGCTAACAAGATCTTTTTCACCATCTGTTATGCCTTATAATAACGATTGTTCATCTGTTCGTCGTCTAAAAATTGGTTATGTTTCACCGGATTTCAGAAGGCATTCAGTTGCCTATTTTATCGAACCTATTATTACCACACATGAACGGCAGTCTTTCGAAGTAATTTGCTATTCTGATGTGCCTCGTGAAAAAGAAGACGAAGTGACTTTGCGTATCCAGGGGCATAGTGATCAATGGCGAAACATCACGGCAATGTCAGATGAACAGGTGGCACAACAAATACAATCGGACCAAATTGATATCCTTATTGATCTCGCAGGACATACCGCATTCAACAGAATGCCTGTTTTTGCACGAAAACCTGCCCCCATACAGGTAAGCTGGATAGGGTACCCTGCTACTACTGGCCTTTCAACAATGGACTTTAAGATTGTTGACAGCTATACAGATCCTCAAGGAATGACAGAAAAATTTTTTACAGAAAAACTGCTTCGTATGCCTGATAGTTTTCTCTGCTATTTGCCCGACAAAGATAGCCCTGAAATAAAGCCATTGCCCGCACTCTCTTCTGGCCATATAACTTTTGGCTCTTTTAACTATTCATCAAAGATCTCACCTGATACTGTTACACTCTGGGCCAATATCTTAAACAGAATGCCAAGCACCTGTCTATTATTAAAATCACGGAATTTTGTAGATAGCAAAACTGGTCAGCATATAATGAATATGTTTAATAAACTAGATATTTCTGCTGAAAGGATAGTTTTGATCCCTTCGAGCTGTTCTTTCATTGAGCATCTTTCAATGTACAACCAAATTGACATCGCATTGGATACATATCCCTATAACGGAACAACTACCATCTGTGAAGCGTTATGGATGGGTGTTCCGGTGATCACTCTATCGGGGAATACCCATGTGTCACGTGTCGGTATGAGTATTTTATCGAATGCTGGTTTGTCCAATTTTATCGCTGAATCACATGAACAATATCAAGAAATTGCGATAAATACAGCACATGATTTCGAAGAGTTGCAACGTCTCCGCACCATACTAAGGGACAAATTACTGAATTCAGCACTCTTACAAAAAGAAAGGTTTACCCGAAATCTTGAACACATCTACAGAGACATATGGAATACATGGTGTCAATCTCATAAAGGAGGAGATATATTTTGAAAAAAAATATTAATAATGTGGTTGAATCTGCCATAGAGCATTGCCAGGCGGGTGACCTAAAACGATCGGAAGCAATTTGCTATCAGATATTGGAGATGCAACCTGATAACCTTCGGGCTCTTAACATACTTGCAATCATATATGCTCAGCGCTCAGAGTATGATTCTGCCATAGACTGTTTGAAAAAAGCGCTGAATGTTGATCCATCTCATGCAAATCTATTAAGTAATCTGGGACATGCGTACTTTGAAAAAGGTGATCTCAAGAATGCTATCAGATGCTTCCGAAAAGCAATAAAGTTAAACCCCCAGCTTTTTGATGCGCATTACAGGCTTGGCACAGTTTTTCATCAGAAAGGAAAGCTGTCTGAAGCAATAACCAGTTATAGGAAAGCCTTATCACTCAACCCGGATATGTTTGAAGTATCGTACAAGCTTGCTCTTGCTTTAAAAAATAGTGGCAAATTAGATGAAGCTCTGAAATTTAATCAACAAGCAGCAAAAGTTAACCCCAATTCTCCTGAAATACATTTTAATATGGCAAATATTTACAGGGAAAAGGGGCAAATTGATGAAGCTATCACTTTTTATAATAACGTAATACAGTTGAGTCCATTTCATACTATGGCTATGACGAATCTGGGTATGGCTCTGCAGGAAAAGCAGCTATTGGATGAAGCGATTGCAATATATCAGAAAGCGCTTCTCTATGATCCTGATTCAGTTATTATCTTGAATAATTTAGGCACTGCGCTCAGGGATAAAGGACAGCCTGAGGAGGCATTAAAGTATTTTCAGAAAGCAATCAAGCTAAAAAGAAGTTTTGCTCTTCCACATTATAATCTGTCTCTCACACTTTTACTCATGGGACAATTGAAGAAAGGCTGGAAAGAATATGAATGGCGATGGAAAGTCGAAGGGTTGTTTTCACCTCGTAATTTTTCGCATCCACAATGGGATGGGTCTTCACTAAAAGGAAAATCTATCTTGGTTTATTCCGAACAGGGAATTGGTGATGAAATCATGTTTGCTTCATGCCTTCGCGGGGTTATTGCTCAGGCTGATCTGTGCACTGTTGAATGTGATAAACGATTGATGCCCCTTTTTGCAAGGTCTTTTCCTGAGATTCAAGTAATAGACCGTTTTGCAGCTGCTGATTTAAGCCCGTCAGGCTTTCCCAATGCTGATGTGAAAATTGCGTTAGGCAGTCTCCCTAAATTCCTCAGACCCGACTTCTCCAGCTTTCCTCAGGACAACTCTTTTCTCATCCCAGACTCTCATAAAGTAGAACACTGGAGCAGGCGGTTTTCAGAGATAGGTTCAGGCCTGAAAATAGGTATTTCATGGCGTGGAGGCAACAATCCCACTGCACAACTAACCCGTTCAATTATTCTCGAAACATGGGAGAGTCTATTCTCTATTCCGGGGATTCATTGGATCAATCTTCAGTATGGCGAGTGCAGCAAAGAGTTAAAAGCTATAAAAGAAAAATTCGGAATAATAATTCACGACTGGGAAGATGCAGATTCTCTGAAGGATCTTGATAATTTTGCAGCACAGATTGCTGCACTCGACCTAGTAATATCTGTGGACAATTCAACAGTTCATATGGCAGGTGCTTTGGGAGTCCCTGTTTGGGTTTTGCTGCCTTTTGCTCCGGATTGGCGCTGGATGCTCAATAGATCAGACAGTCCCTGGTATCCAACAGTAACACTTTTTCGCCAACCTATACATGGAGATTGGGAACCAGTCATAACAGAAGTGAGGAAATGCCTCAAGTCATATAAGACAATATAGTATGCATCCTCATTTGCATCAAGATTGTTGAAGAGTGAATAAGCAAAAAATGAACGATCTGCCGCCAGAAATCATGCCTTTTGTCAAGCGGGCTGAAGCGTATATGGAAAAAGGCAATTTGATTGCAGCTTATTATGCCCTCAGCCAAGCTATGGGCTTAGATCCCGATAATCCTGTACTTATAATTTCACGGGGAAATATTTTGGTGAAGCTTGGTTGTCTTGCTGAAGCGCGTAATGAATTCATCAAAGCAAATATGCTTGCACCGAAATTAAGCACCTTATTGTTGCGAGAGCTAAACTTGGATGCTTTTTTAAGAAATGATGCCGGTATTCCCTTTGAACCCGCCTGTACTAATACAGCCTCAAAATCTCAAAGAGTATCAGATTTCTCAACAAGAGAATCAAATAATTTCGCTTCAACCTGTTACATAGTATTTGTTTACCTCGGAAGTCTTCCAAAATGGCATTTGCCGCCACTACAGCAGGCCAGGCTGTTTCATGATGAAACTGATATTTTCTTGATATATGATGACTCTTTGCCCAACAGACATCTTCTGCAATCATGGTTTAATACAAACCAATTAAATATCAGTCCTGTATCGACTCAATCACTGGGATTGTCGCAAAAACACCAAGAATTCAGAAAAATACGTTCATCCAGCTTTCGGCATGAGATTTTCTTCTATTCAATGGAGAGGTTATTTTTTTTGGAAACCTTCATGGAGAAGTGTAGTTTGTCTAACGTATTCCATATCGAGAGCGATGTTTTACTATATACAAATCTCTATAATATGGCAGGAATCTTTTCTGCTTGCTACGACATGGCAACAACACCAGTATCCCTTTACCATCTGACTCTTGCTTTGTTTTATATAAAAAAATATTCTTTTCTGTCTGATTTGACTTTATTCCTCATAGAAAAGCTATCAATGCCTCGTCACCAATTAGAAAAAGAGTTAGACGATTATTTTGAAAATAACCCGGGTTCATTGTTTTCTCAAAAAGACAACTGGTTAACAAGCGAAATGATTTTGGTAAACTGGTATAACAGCAGTCAGGGCAGAGAGAAACTGGGCTTCCTGCCTGTCCTACCAACAGGAATGCATAGTCATAATATCGATAAATTTAAGTCGATATTTGACGGTGCATCATGGGGCATGCTTATAGGAGGCACACCATCTGACCCTTCTCAAGGAATAGTCTATAAAGAACACTTTGTTGGATATGAAGTATTAGAAATGAAGCATGAGTTGGTTTGGCAAAAAGATGGAAATGGTAGGAAGATACCACTCTGCAAAACAGGGGAACAATATACAAAAATTAATAACTTACACATCCATTCTAAAAATATGGAGCCGTTCAAAGCATAATTGTTAATCTGAATTACACCAGTTTTTCCACATAGTTCTGTAACAGTTCTCCAGATGTGCGGTAAACCGTTTTGCGTCTGTTAACGGAGAATTTGACATCATAGTCCTCAAATTCCGGCGCAATACCCTTAGCCTCTCAAGATCATGCGCAAGCTCCGTTGCTATTGCCACATATTCCTCCGGCGTTTTGGCAATGAGCTCCGGAAGCCCGGCATTTGACAAAAGACTCACCCCAACCCTTGATACATGGGTGCTGCCCGCAAGGGTAATCACAGGTACCCCCATCCACAATGCCTCGCATGTCGTAGTGGTGCCATGGTAAGGATACGTATCAAGTGCAATATCGATTCGGTTATATACAGTCAGGTGCTCTCTTGTCG
>JBFMCL010000026.1 GCA_040754395.1 Nitrospirota bacterium
GGTGATGCCCGGGGACAATGTCACCCTTGAGGTGGAGCTGATTGCCCCCATCGCGATGGAAAAGGAACTGAGGTTCGCCATCCGTGAGGGGGGAAGGACTGTCGGGGCCGGTGTGGTAACCGAGGTAATTGCGTAAGATAACTTAAAGGCGAAAGATTAAGGGTAAAGAGAGAAAACCGTGAACCAGAAGATCAGAATAAAATTAAGGGCTTATGACCACAGGATTCTCGACAGGTCGGTGAAGGAGATTGTGGACACCGTGCAGAGAACCGGTGCAAGGATTACAGGACCGGTGCCCCTGCCAACGAGAATAAGCAGGGTGACTGTTCTCCGATCCCCGCATGTTGACAAGAAATCAAGGGAACAGTTTGAGATCAGGACCCACAAGAGGCTTATCGATATCGTTGACCCGACTCCGCAGACGGTTGATGCACTGATGAAGCTGGAACTTTCAGCAGGAGTTGATGTCGAGATCAAATTATAGCACAAGTCCGGAATGAAACTGATATTGCAATAAATTGAATTATATTTTGGAGATAAAGTAATGGTAGGGATATTAGGCAAGAAACTTGGAATGACACAGGTATATACTGAAGACGGAAAAGCGTTTCCGGTCACTGTTATTGAAGCAGGACCATGTTGCGTTGTTCAGGTGAAAACCCTCCAGAGCGACGGCTATGAAGCGGTGAAGCTGGGATTTTCAGAGACAAAGGAAAAGAAGATAAAAAAACCTATGGCAGGTGTATACAAGAAAGCAGGGGTCAAGCCATACAGGATATTGAAGGAGTTCCCTATTGGCGGACTCAGCGTGGGTGAATTTGTGACTGTGGAGAGATTTGCAAAGGGAGACATCGTGTCTGTCTCCGGAGTCTCAAAGGGAAAAGGGTTTCAGGGTGTCATGAAGAGGCACCATTTTTCCGGCGGGCCGGGCTCCCACGGATCAATGTTCAATCGTGCGCCGGGTTCAATCGGGGCAAGTTCATTCCCGTCAAGAGTATGGAAGAATCAGAAACTTCCCGGACATATGGGATCGGAAAGGGTTACCGTAAGAAACCTTGAGATCATTGATGTCAGGACTGAGCAGAACCTTCTCCTCATTAAGGGTGCGGTTCCGGGAGCCATAGGAACACTGATAGAGATAAAAAAGGAAAATTAAGATGCCAGAAGTCGACATTAAAGACAGAAGCAACAATACAGTCGGGAAATTGAGTATGCTGGATACTCTCATGGAAGATTATCCAAAACAGGGGGTACTCCATGATGCGGTAGTCAATTATCTTGCAAACCAGAGACAGGGCAATCATGCAACAAAGACAAAAGGCTTTGTCAGCGGCGGGGGCAAGAAACCCTGGAGACAGAAGCATACGGGAAGGGCACGTGCCGGCAGTATCCGTTCTCCCCTCTGGAGGGGTGGCGGCACGATCTTTGGTCCGCAGCCGAGAGATTATTCATTTAAACTTCCGAAAAAAGTAAAACGGCTTGCCCTGCTTGCAGCTTTTCATGAAAAGCTTTCGAGCGGAGAGGTTGTGGTTATAGACGCGTTGTCTGTCGAAAAGCCAAAAACCAAGGAAATGATTTCGATTCTGAAAGGGCTTGGACTGGATAACAAAAGCGTTCTGATCGTCCTGCCGGAAAAAGATGACAACATCGTGCTTTCAGCCAGAAATATCCCCGGAGTGCGCGTAACGAGGACTACGGATCTCAATGCTTACGAGGTTCTTGCGAACAATATGCTCCTTATGACAAAGGAGGCAGCGGCAAAACTTGAGGAAATAAAGGGATCATGAAAAACTTGTACACGGTAATAAAGAAACCTCTTTTTACGGAAAAAGGCGCCGGTCTCAAGGAAGCGCAGAATAAGATACTCATTGAGGTGTCCAGCGACGCCAACAAGATCGACATCAAGAAAGCCATTGAAGAGATTTTCAAGGTGAAGGTTGAGAAGGTTTCGACGATTACGGCACCCGGGAAATGGAAGAGATACGGACGGTTCACGGGAAAACGGCCTGACAGGAAAAAGGCGGTTATTACCCTTAAGAAGGGCGAAAAACTTGATTTTATTGAAGGTGTATAATGGGACTGAAGAAATATAATCCGACATCACCGGGCAGAAGATTTCAAACGGTTTCCGATTTCGCGGATATTACGACTGACAAGCCCTGTAAGTTGTTGCTGAAATCCCTGAAAAAAACGGGTGGCAGGAACAATACAGGCAGGGTTACTGTATGGCACAGAGGCGGTGGCAACCGGAGGGCGCTCAGACTGATCGACTTCAGGCGGGATAAGACCGGTATTCCGGCAAGGGTGGCCACAGTGGAATACGACCCGAACAGGTCCGCAAGGATCGCACTCCTCCATTATAAGGACGGGGAGAAGAGGTATATCATCGCGCCTTCAGGGCTTCAGGTCGGTGAAGAGCTTGTCTCCGGAAAAGGTGCTGAGATCAAAACAGGCAACGCGCTTTCTCTGAACGACATGCCGTTGGGAACATTCATTCATAATATTGAACTGCGTCCCGGCGAAGGTGCAAAACTTGTCAGGAGCGCCGGTGCTTCAGCGCAGCTGATCGCAAAGGAAGAGAAATATGTGCAGGTCAAACTCTCTTCCGGCGAAGTGCGGCTGATTCCCGCGGACTGCATGGCAACGATCGGCCAGGTAAGCAATCCGGACCATGAGAATATCTCTTATGGGAAGGCTGGCCGGAAACGTTGGATGGGAAAGAAACCCCATGTAAGAGGCGTTGCAATGAACCCCATTGACCATCCCCTTGGTGGCGGCGAAGGAAAGGCTTCCGGTGGCAGACCTGCATGTACCCCGTGGGGGAAACCCGAGGGAGTCAAAACAAGACAGAACAAGAGAACTGACAGACTAATAATTAAGAGGAGGAAGTAGGTTGCCAAGGTCTCTGAAAAAAGGTCCGTTTGTGGATGAAAAGCTGATGAAAAAGGTTAAGACCATGATAGACACCGGGGAGAAAAAGCTCATAAAAACATGGTCACGCCGCTCAACAATTGTGCCGGAGTTTATCGGATACACATTTGCGGTGCATAACGGGAAGAAGTTTATTCCTGTCTATGTTACAGAAAATATGGTCGGGCATAAGCTCGGCGAATTTGCACCAACAAGAACATTCAGAAGCCATTCAGGCGGGGATAAGTCTTCGTCTGCAAAAGGATAAGAAGAGTTTATTATGGAATCAAAGGCAATTTTAAAATATGCGAGGATAACACCCAGAAAAGCACGGAGGGTAGTGGATCTCATACGGTATAAAAGCGCAGGGGATGCACTGATGTTCCTCAAGTTTATGCCATACAGGGGGGCACGGTTTATTGAAAAACTCCTGAAATCTGCGATAGCGAATGCGGAACAGAAGAAGGCGGTAAATCCTGAAGAAATGAAGATTGTGAAGGCCTTTGTTGACCAGGGGCCGGTCATGAAAAGGGTTGAGCCAAGGGCTATGGGAAGGGCCAATATTATCCGGAAAAGGACTTCCCATATTACATTGGTATTATCTGAGGAAGGGTAAGAGGAGGTAGATTTTGGGGCAGAAGACGCATCCAATAGGAAGTCGGCTGGGAATAATCAAGACCTGGGATTCAAGATGGTTTGCAGGCAAGGCTTACAGCGAGCAGCTTCTGGAGGACATATCGATCAGAAGGATGCTGAAGGAAAGGCTTTATCATGCGGGAGTTCCCAAGATAGAAATCGAGCGGGCAGGACAGAATATTAGGGTGATCATACATACCGCAAGGCCCGGGATAATCATAGGGAAAAAAGGGTCTGAAGTGGAAAAACTCAGAAAAGACCTGAAGGATGTGACAGGCAAAGAAGTATCCATCGATATCAAAGAGATAAGAAAACCCGAGGTCGATGCCCAGCTCGTTGCGGAAAATATCGCGCTGCAGCTGGAAAAAAGGGTTGCGTTCAGAAGGGCGATGAAAAAGTCCGTCGCATCGGCCCTGAGATTCGGCACACTCGGGGTGAAAGTATCGTGTTCCGGCAGGCTCGCCGGAGCTGAGATTGCACGGTCTGAATGGTACAGGGAGGGCAGGGTCCCTCTTCACACATACAGGGCTAATATTGACTACGGTTTTGCAAAGGCACGGACAACATACGGAGTAATCGGCGTGAAGGTCTGGATGTACCATGGAGATATTCTTCCGGAAAGCAGAACGAAAGAGATTTAGGTGATATTATGTTG
Organism: Nitrospirota bacterium; assembly: GCA_040754395.1. Classification (NCBI taxonomy): domain Bacteria; kingdom Pseudomonadati; phylum Nitrospirota; species Nitrospirota bacterium. The sequence continues at coordinate 4,202 of JBFMCL010000026.1, forward strand.
ATGCCCAAAAAGGTCAAATTCAGAAAAATGCAGAAAGGCAGAATGAACGGGAAAGCCTACAGCGGTTCCGCTGTGTCATTCGGAGAGTTCGGGTTGAAGGCGATGGAGCCCGGATGGGTTTCGAGCAGCCAGATTGAGGCGGCCAGAATTGCCATTACCCGTCATGCCAAGAGGGGTTGTAAGGTCTGGATACGGATTTTTCCCGACAAGCCGATAACAAAAAAACCGGCTGAGACAAGAATGGGAAAAGGCAAGGGGGCACCTGAATACTGGGTTGCGGTTGTCAAACCCGGCAGAGTGCTGTATGAGATGTCGGGCGTTACCGAAGCAGTTGCAAAGGAAGCAATGCGCCTTGCGTCACACAAATTGCCTGTGGCGACAAAGTTTGTGAAGAGGGATGAGGAGGTTCTGTGAAAACATCCGAATTTCGAGCCATGACAGTAAATGAGCTGAACCAGAAAGAACAGGACCTGAGGAAAGAGCTTTTCAACCTGAGGTTTCAGCAGGCTACCGGTGAGATAGAAAATCCAATGCGTATCCGTACAGTCAGAAAGGATATTGCCAGGGTACTGACAATAAAGAGTGAAAAGTTAAGAGCGAAAAGTTAAGAATGGACACATCAGAACCCATTATTCTTGACTTCTCGCTCACAACGTTTCTCTTGAAGAGAGGGAGAAGTGACTAAAAAGATTTATACGGGAAAAGTAATCAGCAACAAGATGGACAAAACAGCAGTTGTGGCAGTCACCAGGCTTTTTCAGCACCCCAAGTACAAGAAGACAGTGAAGAGGGTCACAAAGTTTAAGGCTCATGATGAGAACAACAAATGCCAGATCGGAGATACGGTAAAGATTATCGAAACGAGGCCTCTCAGTAAGGAGAAGAGGTGGATCATAATAGAATAGAGGCTGATTGGAGTGATCGAAGATGATTCAGTTGAGGAGCATGCTCGAAGTAGCAGACAATTCCGGAGCCAAGAAGGTGCAGTGCATAAAAGTGCTCGGCGGTTTTCACCGGAGATACGCCAGACTCGGTGATATAGTGGTTGTCAGTGTTAAGGAGGCCTTACCTGACAGTAATATCAAAAAAGGAACTGTTGCAAAAGCTGTCGTGGTGCGGACAAAGAAAGAGCACCGGAGGGCTGACGGATCCTACATACGTTTTGACCAGAATGCGGTGGTTCTTATAAACCCGCAGGGCGAGCCTGTCGGGACACGAATATTCGGCCCTGTGGCGAGAGAACTCAGGTGGAGGGAGTTTGCAAAGATCATCTCCCTGGCCCCGGAGGTTCTATAGGAGAGTTATGGGTTTGGGGATAAAGAAAAATGACACGGTGCTGGTAATGACCGGCAAGGAAAAGGGCAAAAAGGGCAGAGTCCTTTCGGTGTACCCTTTGAAGGAAAGGATTCTGGTGGAGAAGATAAATGTCATCAAGAGACATATGAAGCCGACGAGAAAGTATACCCAGGGCGGAATCATTGAGAAAGAAGCGCCTTTGCATATCTCGAACGTAATGCTGGTCTGCCCGAAATGCAGCAAGCCGACAAGGATTGGCAATTCAGTACTGCAGGACGGAAGGAAATTGCGGGTATGCAAAAAATGCAGGGAGGTTATAGATTCCTAATGAAACCAAGACTCAAAGAAAAATACCTTACAGAAGTCGTCCCCAGTATGATGAAGGATTTTTCCTATAAGAATATTATGGAAGTCCCCAAAGTGCAGAAAGTGGTGCTGAATGTCGGTCTGGGCGAAGCCATACAGAATATTAAGCTTCTTGATGCTGCGCAGAAGGAGCTTTCAATGATATCAGGACAGAAGGCAGTTGTGACCAAAGCCAAGAAATCGATCGCTGCATTTAAGTTGCGGAAGGGAATGCCCATTGGCTGCAAGGTAACGCTCAGGGGGAATATGATGTATGAATTCATGGACAGGCTTATCAGTGTTGCTCTCCCGAGAATAAGGGATTTCAGGGGCATTTCCGGAAAATCGTTCGATGGAAGAGGAAACTATTCTCTGGGCCTTAAGGAGCAGTTTATATTCCCCGAGATAGACTACGATAAAGTTGAAATGGTTCACGGGCTCGATATCAGTTTCTGTACTACAGCAAAGACAGATAAGGAAAGCAAGGCCCTTTTGCGTCATTTAGGAATGCCGTTCAGAAATTAAGAGGGAGCAGGTAATGGCAAAAACGTGTATGATCGAAAAAACAAAAAGGCAACCAAAATTCGCCGTGAGGGCATATAACAGATGTAAAATATGCGGCAGGCCAAGGGCGTATCTGCGAAAGTTCGGGATGTGCAGGATCTGTTTCAGAACACTTGCACTTGAAGGCCAGATCCCCGGGGTTGTAAAGGCAAGTTGGTAGTCTATGACCCTAATGGAGGTGATTAATAATGCTGACTGATCCCATTGCGGACATGCTTACAAGAATACGAAATGCGGTGCATATTAAAGCGGACAAGGTTGATATCCCGATTTCAAAGATGAAGCTGGAAATTGCGAAGATTCTGAAAGAAGAAGGTTTTATCAGGGCCTATAAAATATTGAAAGACAGAAAACAGGGCATCCTCAGAGTGATTCCGAAATATATAGAAAGTGAAAGCGTGATCGCAGGACTGAAAAGGATAAGTAAACCCGGACGGAGGGTATACGTGGGCAGCAAGGAGATTCCCAAGGTCATGGGCGGTCTGGGGGTTGCTATCCTCACAACATCAAGAGGAGTTCTGAGTGACAAGGCCTGCCTCAGGGAAGGTGTCGGCGGAGAAGTCATCTGCTATGTGTGGTAAAGGAGAATAACTGTTATGTCACGAGTTGGTAAAAAACCGATAAAGCTTCCTGATAACGTTACGGTTGATATAAATGCTGGCATCATTAAGGTGAAAGGTCCCAAAGGGGAACTGAACTGGAATTACCCTCACAGGGTAAGGGTTTTGATCAGCGACGGACAGGTATCTGTCGAGAGAATGGGTGATTTGAAGACCGACAGAGCCCTGCACGGACTTGCACGGAGCATTATCAGCAATATGGTAGTGGGAGTATCCGAGGGGTATACGAAAGTCCTCGAAATCAAAGGCGTAGGGTACAGGGCTCAGGTGACCGGTAACAGAATCGTACTGTTTCTCGGCTATTCACACCCTATAGAATTTACCTTGCCTGAAGGGATTCAGGCAACTATGGATCAAAAGATGGTGCAGATTACTCTTGTCGGGATTGACAAACAGCAGATCGGGCAGGTTGCTGCAAGTCTTAAGGACCTGAGATTGCCTGATGCATATAAAGGCAAGGGCATCAGATATGCAGGCGAAAGGCTCAAACTCAAGGTTGGCAAGGCCGGCAAGAAGTAGCCGGCTGCGCGGAGTGATCAGCATACAGAGGAGGTTGTTTTGGCTGAAAACAAGAAAGAAGGCAAAAAAAGACGGCATGTACGGATCAGAAAAAAAGTATTCGGTACTCCTGAAAGATTAAGACTGTCTGTGTACCGGAGCCTCAATCATATCTATGCCCAGATTATCGATGATACAAAAGGGCAGACTCTTGCGACCGCATCGAGTCTTGACAAGGAAATAAAGGAAGAAAAGTCCCATAAGGGGAATATCCCCACCGCGAAAAAGGTTGGAGAGCTTATCGCAAAGAGGGCTTTGGAAAAAGGCATAAGGAAAATTGTTTTTGACAGGAGCGGATATATTTATCATGGCGGTATCAAGGCATTGGCAGACGCTTCCAGAGAAGCAGGATTAGAGTTTTAGGAGGGTATGTGGAGAAGATTGATCCAGACGGACTGAACTTACGGGATAAGGTGGTACATATAAACAGGGTTGCAAAGGTAGTGAAAGGTGGAAGGCGCTTTTCATTCACTGCGCTCGTCGTTGTCGGAGACGGAGAAGGAACTGTCGGTGTCGGGAAGGGAAAAGCATCAGAAGTTCCCGAAGCCATACGGAAGGCGGTTGAGCAGGCCAAGAAATCCCTCCTTAAGTTCCCGCTTAGAGAAGGCACCATACCGCACAGAATCATCGGAAGATTCGGTTCCGGCACGGTCATCATGAACCCTGCAGTCAAGGGCACCGGAATTATTGCGGGAGGTGCGGTAAGGGCTATTCTGGAAGTGGGCGGTATTCAGGATATCGTCGCAAAATCCCTCCGCAGCCATAATCCTTTTAATTCCGTGAAAGCAACATTGAACGGGCTCTCAGGACTGAAAGACCCTGAAGCGGTCATGAAGCTGAGAGGGAAGGCTGAGGAAGAGCATCAGGAGGCATCATGAAAATTGAAGACATCAAGCCCGCCCCAGGCAGCAGAAGAAGAAGCAAGAGAGTCGGAAGGGGAATCGGTTCAGGCCATGGGAAAACCTCCTGCAAGGGCCATAAGGGACAGAAGTCGCGCTCCGGAGGGACCAAAGGGCCGGGATTCGAGGGTGGCCAGATGCCATTACAGAGAAGAGTACCAAAAAGAGGGTTCCGGAATCCTTTCAGGACTGAATATGCAATTGTCAATCTCGGCACCATCAATAAAATAGAAGGGGTTGATACAATCACTCCCGAAGTACTAATCGACAAAGGCATCATAAAAGAGCTGAAACAGGGGATTAAGATTCTCGGTTCAGGTGAGATTCAGAAGCCTTTGACCATTAAGGCAGATGCTTTCAGTGCTTCTGCACTCACCAAGATAGCTTCAGCAGGTGGTAAGGCAGAGGTAATATAAAAAGTTGGGCATTCTCTCAAGCTTCCAGAACATATTCAAAATAGCAGAACTCAAGAGCAGGGTCTTGTTCACGCTTGCACTGCTTGCTGTGTACAGGATTGGTGCGCATATTCCGACTCCCGGTATCAACGGTGAAGAACTGAGCAAGTTCCTCAATGAAAAGGGCGGCGCACTCATGGGATTTTTTGATATGTTTTCGGGCGGAGCCTTATCCAAGGTTACTATTTTTGCACTGGGGATAATGCCCTATATAAGTGCGTCTATCATTCTTCAGCTGCTGACTGTTGTCATTCCCGCGCTCGGCAAACTTGCAAAAGAAGGTGAGGCGGGCAGAAAAAAGATTGTGAGGTATACCCGTTACGGAACCATTTTCATCAGTGCAATACAGTCTTTCGGAATCGCTGCGGGACTTGAAGGGATGGCAGGGGGAGTATTTGTACAGAACCCCGGATGGTCATTCAAGATTATGACCATGATAACCCTTACATCGGGCACGGCATTTATTATGTGGCTTGGAGAGCAGATTACCGAACGCGGTATCGGCAATGGGATCTCACTGATCATTTTTGCCGGAATAGTGGCACAGTTTCCTAGTGCAGTCATCAGTACCATCAGATTGTTGCAGGCCGAAGAACTTTCCATATTTTTTGTGATTTTTCTTATAGTGATGATGGTGGTGGTAGTTGCTGCGATCATTTACATGGAGAGGGGGCAACGGAAGATTCCCGTACAGTACGCCAAGCGGGTAGTCGGCCGCAAGGTATATGGCGGGCAATCTACGCACCTGCCTCTCAAGATTAATACTGCAGGCGTGATACCGCCGATATTTGCATCTTCGATCATCATGTTCCCAGCGACTGTGGCAGGTTTTATCGCAGTGCCCTGGGTTCAGGCATTATCGAGACAGCTTTCGCCCGGCACAGTTCTCTATACGACCCTCTATGTGGGAATGATCTTCTTTTTTGCGTACTTTTATACGGCGATTATTTTTAACCCGGTCGATATCGCAGATAATCTGAAAAAATACGGTGGATATATACCGGGGATCAGGCCGGGACAGAAAACATCAGAATATATATATAAGGTGCTTTCCCGTTTAACATTTGTCGGTGCGTTTTACCTTGCGACTGTCTGTATTATTCCTGAAATCCTGATCGGCAGATTCAACGTCCCTTTCTATTTCGGAGGGACCTCTCTCCTCATTGCGGTCGGGGTTTCCCTTGATACGGTATCCCAGATAGAATCTCATCTGGTCACCCGTTCATATGAAGGTTTTCTCAAGAAAGGGAGAATCAGGGGAAGAAAATAACTGCAAGATATCGGGGAATGCAGAAGCAGGGATGCTGAAGACAAGGATACATGGTTATCTTGAAATCACCAGAAGAAATCGAAAAAATGTCCTTGTCATGTCTGATTGTCGCCAGGACGCTCGATTACTTGCGGGATAAGATAAAACCGGGTATTACAACGAGGACAATCGATCAGCTGGTGGAAAGCTTTATCAGGGATCATGAGGCACTTCCGGCGTTTAAGGGTTACAGGGGATACCCTGCAAGCATATGCGCGTCTGTGAATGAAGAGATCATCCATGGGATACCGAACAACAGGGAGCTTGAAGACGGGGATATCCTGGGTATTGATCTGGGTGTGTACAAAGACGGGTTTTATGGAGATGCCGCTTTTACGTTCCCGATAGGTGAAATAGACCAGGAGGCAGAAAGGCTGCTCAGGGTGACTGAAGAGTCGCTGTATCTGGGGATAGAGAATGCGCGGGCAGGGAAGAGAGTCTCTGACATATCGCATTCCATCCAGACGCATATAGAGTCCAATGGGTTTTCGGTTGTGAGGGCATTTGTCGGACACGGCATAGGCAGAAACCTTCACGAGGATCCTCAGATCCCGAACTTCGGTCTGCCTGGACGGGGAGCGCGGCTTCAGCCGGGCATGACCCTAGCGATTGAACCAATGGTGAACGAGGGAGGGCATGAGGTGGTGATACTTGAAGATGGCTGGACAGCAGTAACCATGGACGGCAGGCGGTCTGCACATTTCGAGCATACGGTTCTTGTGACTGCTGATAAGCCGGTAATCTTGACTAAAACCAATGAAAAAGATTATATTATTTAGCTAATGCCAAAAGAAGATAATATAGAGGTCGAAGGGAAAATAATAGAAACGCTGCCAAACGCGATGTTCAAGGTTGAACTCGAAAATGGTCAGGTTATTCTTGCGTATGTATCGGGGAAGATGAGAATGCATTTTATTAAAATTCTTCCGGGGGACAGAGTAACTGTTGAACTCTCCCCGTATGACCTTACTAAGGGAAGAATAACTTACCGGTTTAAATGATTCTGCAAAGGGGTTGAATAATGAAAGTACGTTCTTCTGTGAGAACCATATGTGCTAAGTGCAAGATAATAAAGAGAAAAGGTGCTATCCGGGTTATTTGCGAGAACCCGAGGCACAAGCAAAAACAGGGATAAGCTTTGTGCTGATATTCTCTAATCCAATCCAGGGGGTATAAATTGGCGAGAATTGCTGGCGTTGATTTGCCGAAAAACGAGCGAATCGAGATAGGTTTGACAAGAATTTTCGGAATCGGAAGATCTCTTTCACAGAAAATACTTGATGAGACGAAGATCAACCTGAATACCAGGGTAAAAGATCTGACCAATGAAGAGATTGTCAAAATAAGGAGTGTGCTGGAAAGAGATTACCGGGTTGAAGGTGATCTCAGGCGTGACATCGCAATGAACGTAAAAAGACTTACAGATATCGGCAGTTACAGGGGGATGAGACACCGGTCTGGTCTTCCGTTACGCGGCCAGAGGACAAAAACAAATGCACGAACCCGAAAAGGCCCGAGAAAAGCGGTAATGGGTAAGAAGAAAGAGGCGTAGGAGAATGGCACAGAGGAAAAAGGGAGCAAAAAAGGAAAAAAAGAACATCGCATATGGAGCAGCACATATCCAGGCTACTTTTAACAATACTATCGTGACGATAACTGATCCGAGCGGCGGTGTAATAACCTGGGCAAGCGCCGGAAACCTGGGATTCAAGGGGTCAAGAAAAGGCACTCCTTATGCAGCCCAGATGGCTGCATCAGCAGCGGCACGGAAAGCGATTGATTTTGGGATGAAGCAGGTCGATATCTTTGTGAAGGGGCCAGGCGCCGGAAGGGAGTCTGCGATACGCGCCCTCCAGGCAGCCGGGCTTGAGATAAATCTCATTAAAGATGTGACCCCTGTTCCTCACAACGGGTGCAGGCCGCCTAAGAGGAGGAGGGTATAGCATGGCAAGATATATCGGAGCATTATGCAGGATCTGTCGCAGGGAAGGAGAAAAACTGTTCCTTAAAGGCGACAGGTGTCATACAGAGAAATGTGCTGTGGAGAGAAGAAAATATCCTCCGGGACAGCATGGGCAGGGATTCAGGAAACTGTCTGATTACGGGATTCAGCTTAGGGAAAAACAGAAGGTAAGGAAGATATACGGCCTCCTTGAAAAACAGTTCAGAAAATACTTCTATGAGGCAGAAAGAAAGAAAGGCGTTACCGGTGAAGTTCTTCTTCAGCTTGTCGAAAGCCGCCTTGATACCATGGTATTCCGCATGGGTTTTGCACCGAACAGGCGCAGGGCGAGACAGATTGTGCGGCATGGACATATTGTGGTAAACGGAAGGGAAGTCAATCTTCCTTCCTATGCAGTGAAGCCCGGCGACATGGTTCAGGTGAAGGAGACCAGCAGGGAGATGCCGGAAATCGCAGACAGTATCGCAAAGAGTGAACACAGGGGACTCCCTGGATGGGTTGAAGTAGACGGGACAAACTTTACCGGAAAGGTTGCCCATATTCCTTCCCGTGACGAAATACAGCTTCCTGTTCAGGAACAGCTCATAGTAGAGCTCTATTCCAAATAGAAATAACGGAAAAAAACGGGAAATAAGGAATGCCAAAACCTGGAAAAATTCTTATTTCTTTTATAAATTAACGATGCATAGGAGGCCTTATGGACCTTAGAAAAATAGGCTTTCAGCTACCTGATTCGATCAGGTTTGATGAAGAAACGCTGACCGATATGTATGGCAAACTTGTAGCTGAGCCTTTAGAGCGTGGCTTTGGTACCACGCTGGGCAACTCGCTCAGGAGGATAATGCTTTCCTCAATTGAAGGAGCTGCAGTGACGGCAGTGAAAATTCCGAGCGCACTTCACGAGTTTTCTACAATAAAGGGAGTTAAGGAGGATGTTGTTGATATTATCCTCAATATCAAGAAACTCAGGTTCAAGCTGTATTCAAACGGGACAAAGATCGCAACAATAAAGGCAAAGGGACCCAAGAGCATAACCGGAGGAGATATCCAGGGTGACGCGTCTTTCGATCTCCTCAATCCGGAGCAGTTGATTGCGACACTGGATAAGGATTTTCCTTTCGAGGCTGAGATGTACATCAAGAAAGGCAGAGGCTATGTCCCTGCAGAATTCAACAAGGAAGACGACATTCCGCTTAACATGGTTGCGGTTGATTCTGTTTTTACCCCTATCCAGAAGGTGAATTTTACTGTTGAAAAGGCGAGAGTAGGAAGGGCAACAGACTATGACAGGCTGATTATGGAGATATGGACAGACGGCAGCATTACCCCTGAAAAGTCAGTTTCGCAGGCTGCCTCCATACTGATGGAGCACCTTTCCCTGTTCGTGCTGGAAACGGATGATTTTGAGGCGGACGATGTCTTTGTGGAGCAGGGGGATCTGATCAATGATATGAATGAAGAGCCGGTGTTCAACAGCAATCTCCTGAAAAGCGTTGAAGAACTCGAACTGTCTGTCAGATCATACAACTGTTTAAAGAATGCGAATATCAAGACTATTGCTGACCTGGTGCAGAAGACCGAGCAGGAAATGCTCAGAACCAAGAATTTCGGACGCAAGTCCCTTAACGAGATAAAAGAGATACTGATCGGGATGGGGCTCCGCCTCGGTATGAGGGTTGATTTTGAGGCGCTCAGCAGGGAAGCGGCGTTACAGAGCGGAGGGATTGAACAAGATGCGACACAGAGTTGACGGAAGATCATTTGGGAGGTCTGCAAACCAGAGGAAATCGCTTCTGAGAGGGCTGGTGAACTCCCTTCTGGAACATGAAAGAATCGAGACCACAGTTGCGAAGGCTAAGGCAATAAAGGGAATTGCAGAGAAGATGGTTACGCTCGGCGTGAAGGGTGATCTGCATGCAAAGAGACTTGCGTTTTCCTATCTTTCGAACAGGTCGGTAGTTGCGAAACTTTTCAGTGAGATTGCCCCGAGGTTTTCAGGGAGGAATGGCGGTTATCTGAGGATCATACAGACAAGAAACAGGCTGAATGATTCGGCTCCGATGGCTGTGCTTGAGTTTGTTGACTACAAAGAACCGGAAAAGAAGAAGGAAATAAAATCAGAAAAAAAAGAGCAGCAAAAGACCAGCTGAACGTTTCATCATAGCAAGAAAAAATGAGAAGCAGCAGGTAACCCTGACTGCTTCTCATTTTTTTTGTCACGCTGCTGGCATGGAGGCATGAAATACTGTAGGATTTTCTCTCTGACATGAGGTAATATATCCAGGTTTATGAAAATTCTGGTTACGGGCGGCGCAGGCTATATCGGAAGTCATATCGTGAAAGCCCTGGCAGAAAAGGGACACGATGTTGTTGTCTACGACAATCTTTCCTTTGGCAACAAATGGGCGCTGCTTTCAGGGCGCCTGATCGTCAGCGATCTGGCTGACTGTCGATCCCTCGACTCGGTTTTTTCCAGGGAGCAGTTCGATTCGGTCATCCACATGTCTGCGTATATTGTTGTGGATGAGTCAATCAGGGAGCCAATAAAATACTACCGGAATAATTTTGTCAATGCCCTGAACCTTACAGATGCCTGCCTTAAGCACGGGGTGAATACCCTGATCTTTTCTTCAACGGCGGCAGTATACGGCATCCCGGAAAAGGTCCCCGTCACTGAGGAAACACCGCTGGATCCGATTAACCCGTACGGCGCGTCAAAGGCGATGGTTGAGCGTGCCCTGCACGATGTGGGTATAACGGAAGATTTCAGGTATATCTCCCTCAGGTATTTCAATGTTGCCGGCGCCGACCCGCTTGCAAGAATCGGACAGGCGCGAAATGACGCCACCCATCTCATTACCGTTTCCCTGAGGACGGCCCTCGGAAAGAGAGACGCTCTCAATATCTTCGGGACAGACTACCCTACTCCTGACGGCACATGCATCCGCGATTACATCCATGTCGATGACCTCGCTGAGGCGCATATACTCGCCCTTGAATATCTTGCTTCAGGCGGCGGAAGCAGGATCTATAACTGCGGATACGGGCATGGATACTCTGTCAGGGAAGTTGTGGACAAGGTCATTCAGGTAACCGGAATCCGGTTTCCAATTAATTACGTTGACAGAAGGCCGGGAGATCCGCCGGCACTGATTGCTGATGCCACACGGCTCAGGAGGGAACTTGGCTGGCAGCCAAGACACGACGACCTGGAATATATCATCAGAACAGCCTGGGAGTGGGAGAAGAAATATAACTCCCGATAAACAACGGGATCAATCTTCCTTGTTCACCCTCTTGCATCATACCTCAAACGCATCGATGATATGGTCAATTTCTTTTTTTCCGTCTCTGCTGAAAATGCTGATGACATCAAAGCGCGCGGGGGATTCTCCCCCCTTTTTTTTCAGATAGAAAAGGGCAAGTTTTTTCATTTTATTCTTTTTCCGGGCATTCACTGCCTCAAACGGATGGCCGAAACTGTCGCTCGTCCTTGTCTTGACCTCAATGAAGACCAGGGTATTCCTGTCACGCGCAATGATGTCGATTTCTCCAAGCGGTGTTTTGAAGTTCTGTTCCAGTATCCGGTACCCTTTTCCCTTCAGGAAACGCGCTGCCAGGAATTCACCGCGTGCGCCGAGTTCTTTCACTGTATATCAGGCAGGTTCTCTATCGAAAAGTGGGGGAGATGAGGGCTATCGTTTCCTTCGAGCTTCATGAGAAGCCTGGGAATTCCCTCGATATCCTTGATCTCTTTCTGGCAGAGCATCTTGAAAAGCTCCCTGAAAGATGAGTATTCCTCCCAATGGCCTTTGAGATGATCCGACAGGGTTTTGTGCAGGTCTTCCCCCTTCCTGTCCCAGTCAGTGAGCAGGACGACCTTCGGGAATTTATGGATGATATCGTCACAGAACTCATAGAGATTTTTCCCGTTATGAAGGGGAATGATGTCGCCGGCGAGCCCGAGACTCCTCAGCGCCATGGCGTCTTTCTTGCCCTCAACGATGACAGGGATGGCAGTGTTCACATCAAGAAGGTGCGCTATGACCTCTCTCAGTCTTTCTGCACGCTCCCGTTCAGCGGAAGTCGGAACATTCTTCTGAGTATTCAGCATATATCAGTTTAATCATACTAAATGCGGAAAGCATTTTACAAATCGATTTACAAATAAACAAATTTTGTTGCTATAATAATTAAGGTTAATAGGTTTTTTACAATATATTTATTGCAAGAACACTGCATTGACATTCAGAAAACATTTATATATCGTTGAATTATGGCGACTAAACTCGGGCAGCTGCTGGTAACGGCCAATATTGTGTCGGAGGATCAGCTTCGGGAGGCGATCAGTCTTCAGAAGCGTCAGGGCGGGCGGCTTGGAACGAACCTGGTGAAGCTGGGGTATGTGACCGAGGAGAAGCTTGTCGGTTTTCTGAGCAAGCAGTGGGGAGTGCCTGCAATAAACCTGTCTGACTACAAGATTGATGCCTCGATACTGAAGCTGATACCGGTAGAGATAGCGAGGAAATATCTGATCATCCCGGTGGCGAGGGTAGGTGCGACGCTGACGATCGCGATGGCAGACCCGTCGAACGTATTTGTGATAGACGATGTGAAGTTTATGACGGGATATAATGTTGAGGTAGTGGTGGCGAGCGAATCGTCGATCGTGAGTGCGATGTCGACGTATTACAGGGGAGGCGGGGAAGCGCTGATCGCGACAAAGAAAGCGGCTGCGACGAAGACGATAGCGGCGAAGGACTATACGCTCGGTGATGAGGATCTGCAGGAAGAGACGTTCGGTGCAATGGAAGAAACGTATACAGTCGATGTCGAGGAATTCGACAGAGTTGTCGGTGAAGCCCTCGACGACGTTGAAATCGTAGAGGAAAGAGAAGACGAACTGGTAAGAGAAGTAGAGCGTCCGATCGTGAAGCTCGTCAACGGCATCCTGATAAATGCGATTAAAGAGAGGGCGAGCGATGTCCATATCGAGCCGTATGAAGCTTCTCTGAGAGTCAGGCAGCGTGTTGATGGTGTAATGTATACCGTCATGAATCTTCCTGTACAGATAAAGAATGCCGTCACCTCAAGGATGAAGATCATGGCAAATCTCGATATTGCCGAGAGAAGGCTGCCGCAGGATGGCAGGATTAAGCTCAAACTCGGCAAGAAGAGAGAGATCGATTTCCGTGTCTCGACAGTACCATGCCTGTTCGGGGAGAGGACTGTGCTGAGACTCCTCGATAAGTCAAACCTCCAGGTAGACCTCACCAAGCTCGGTTTTGAGGAGGAGAATCTCAAGGAGTTCATGGAAGCGCTCGAAAAGCCTTACGGGATGTTGCTGGTGACCGGGCCGACAGGCAGCGGCAAGACGACAACACTTTATTCAGCACTCAATTACCTGAACAAGATTGGTGTCAATATCTCGACCGCAGAGGACCCGGTCGAGTATAACTTTTTAGGGATAAACCAGGTGCATGTGAAGGAAGACATCGGGCTTACCTTTGCTGCCGCGCTGCGTTCTTTTTTGAGACAGGATCCTGATATCATCATGGTCGGGGAGATCCGTGACTTCGAAACCGCTGAAATTGCCGTAAAAGCAGCCCTTACCGGCCATCTCGTGTTGAGCACCCTGCATACCAATGATGCCCCCAGCACCATCAGCAGGCTGCTGAACATGGGGATTGAGCCGTTCCTGGTGTCGGCATCTGTCATTCTCATCGCTTCCCAGAGGCTGACAAGGGTGATCTGCTCCTCCTGCAAGGAAGAGGAAAAAGTTCCGATTCCCGGACTTGTGCAGCTCGGATTCTCGGAAGAGGAAGTGGAGACCGTCAAATGTTACAGGGGCAAGGGGTGTTCACAGTGCAATAACAGCGGGTACAGGGGCAGAATAGCCCTCTATGAGGTCATGATGCTCAAAGAAGAGCTCAAGGAGATGGTACTCGAAGGGGCATCCGCAGACGAATTGAAGAAGACCGCTGTCAGACTCGGCATGAGGACCCTGAGGATGAGCGGTCTTTCCAAAATAAAAAGCGGTATCACCACGGTTGAAGAGATTGTAAGGGTGACATTCGGAGATTAGCCAATCGGGTGTTTATCTGGAGAAACGGGTTGCATTGCGTGCAGACCTGCGGATGATAGGGGTTAATCAGGAAAAAACAGTATGGCGACTAAACTCGGGCAGCTGCTGGTAACGGCCAATATTGTGTCGGAGGATCAGCTTCGGGAGGCGATCAGTCTTCAGAAGCGTCAAGGCGGGCGGCTTGGAACGAACCTGGTGAAGCTGGGGTATGTGACCGAGGAGAAGCTTGTCGGTTTTCTGAGCAAGCAGTGGGGAGTGCCTGCAATAAACCTGTCTGACTACAAGATTGATGCCTCGATACTGAAGCTGATACCGGTAGAGATAGCGAGGAAATATCTGATCATCCCGGTGGCGAGGGTAGGTGCGACGCTGACGATCGCGATGGCAGACCCGTCGAACGTATTTGTGATAGACGATGTGAAGTTTATGACGGGATATAATGTTGAGGTAGTGGTGGCGAGCGAATCGTCGATCGTGAGTGCGATGTCGACGTATTACAGGGGAGGCGGGGAAGCGCTGATCGCGACAAAGAAAGCGGCTGCGACGAAGACGATAGCGGCGAAGGACTATACGCTCGGTGATGAGGATCTGCAGGAAGATGTCGCCAGCCCGATGGATGAAGCATATTCGGTCGATGTCGAGGAATTCGACAGGGTTGTCGGAGATGCCCTCGACAGTGTGGAAGCATATACCGAACATGAGGAAGCGCTGGCTCAGGAGGTTGAAGAACCGATCGTGAAACTCGTCAACGGCATCCTGATAAATGCGATAAAGACCGGGGCGAGCGATATTCACATCGAGCCTTTCGAAACTTCATTGAGGGTCAGGTACCGGGTCGACGGGGTGCTTTTCAATGCGATGAATCTGCCCCTGAAAATAAAGAACCCGATTACCTCAAGGCTCAAGATCATGTCCAAGCTCGATATTGCCGAGAGAAGGCTGCCGCAGGATGGCAGGATCAAGCTGAGGCTCGGCAAGAAAAAAGAGATTGATTTCCGTGTCTCGGTTCTGCCGTGCCTTTTCGGTGAAAAGACCGTCATGAGGATTCTGGACAAGTCAAACCTCCAGGTGGACCTCACCAAGCTCGGGTTCGAGCAGGAAGCGCTGAAAAAATTCATGGATTCGCTGAACAAGCCATACGGCATGATACTTGTGACAGGCCCTACAGGAAGCGGCAAGACGACCACCCTTTACTCTGCCCTGAACTATCTGAACAAACCGGGTATTAATATCATGACTGCGGAGGACCCGGTTGAATATAACTTCCAGGGAATGAATCAGGTGCAGGTAAAGGAGGACATAGGCCTGACGTTCGCTTCAGCACTGAGGGCGTTTCTCAGGCAGAGCCCCGATATCATTCTGGTCGGGGAGATCCGTGACTTCGAGACAGCAGAAATAGCGGTGAAGGCAGCTCTGACCGGCCATCTCGTGCTGAGCACCCTGCATACCAATGATGCGCCCAGCAGTATCAGCAGGCTGCTGAACATGGGCATCGAGCCGTTCCTTGTCTCGGCTTCCCTGATCCTTATCGCTGCGCAGAGACTTGCGAGAAAAATATGTTCTGACTGCAGGGAGGAGGAGAAAGTTCCCCAGTCTGTACTCGTGCAGCTCGGTCTTTCAGAGGAAGAGGCGAAGACCGCAAAATGCTACAAGGGGAAAGGGTGTGCTACATGTAACGGGTCCGGGTACAAGGGAAGGATAGCCCTCTATGAGATAATGCCGGTGAGCCAGGAGATTAAAGAGATGATTCTGGAAGGGGCATCAGCAGACGAATTGAAGAAGACCGCTGTCAGACTCGGCATGAAGACCCTCCGCATGAGTGGTCTTACTAAGGTCAATGAAGGAGTCACCTCAATAGAGGAGATCGTGAGAGTCACCTTTGGAGATTAACTATAAAGGAGTAATACATGGCAACGTTATATGATTTGCTGAAAATGATGATTGACAAAAACGCATCGGACCTTCATATTACCACAGGAAGCTCTCCAAGGCTGAGGATTGACGGGAAGCTGGTGAATATCGATCATCCCCAGCTGACACCTGCAGACACCAAAGCCCTGTGTTACAGCATTCTGACCGATGCGCAGAAGCATAAATATGAGGAGACCAATGAACTGGATCTCTCTTTTGGGGTGAAGGGGCTGAGCAGGTTCAGGGCAAATATTTTCATGCAGAGAGGGGCTGTTGCGGGAGCATTCAGAACCATCCCCTTTGAAATCAGGGGATTCAAGGAACTCGGACTTCCGGAGATTACCAATGAGCTGGTGAAGAAGCCGCGCGGACTGATCCTTGTGACGGGGCCGACGGGGTGCGGAAAATCTACTACGCTTGCAGCCATGATTGACAAAATAAACAATGAAAGAGCGGATCATATTATTACTGTTGAGGATCCGATCGAATACCTCCATCCCCACAAGAAATGTCTCATCAATCAGAGAGAAGTCAATGCCGATACCGTATCATTCAAGGCAGCGCTCAAATATGTGCTCAGGCAGGATCCTGATGTGGTGCTGATAGGCGAAATGCGGGACCTTGAGACAATAGAGGCTGCCCTTACTGTCTCGGAAACAGGGCATCTCACGTTTGCAACGCTGCATACCAATTCTGCAGTGCAGACAATCAACCGCATAATAGACGTGTTCCCGCCGCATCAGCAGGAGCAGATACGGGTACAATTATCTTTTGTTCTTGAAGGAATCTTCGCACAGCAGCTCCTCTCGAAAAAGACGGGGCATGGAAGGGCACTTGCCGTGGAGCTGCTGGTACCGAATCCTGCCATCAGAAACCTGATACGGGAAGACAAGATTCACCAGATCTATTCCATGATGCAGACCGGCCAGGCAAAATACGGCATGCAGACGATGAACCAGTCGTTATATGAACTTTACGCCAGGGGGCACATAACCTATGAAGATGCCGTGGGAAGATCATCAATGTCCGATGAGATTATTCAAATGATTCAGAGGGGCATGCCTGCAACCTCTGGAAAAGGGAGGGTATAAAATTGGCAACGGTATTTCAATGGTCAGGCAAGACCGGAAAGGGCACTATTGAGTCAGGAGAAATTACCGCATCGACAAAGGAAGACGTAATCGCCCAGCTCCGCAGAAGGAACATTACGGCTACGCTTGTGACCGAAAAAGCGAAGAAAGCCGGCGGACTCAAGCTCCCTGTTATCGGCGGTGGAGTGAAAGACAAGGACATCGTTGTCTTTACCAGACAGTTTGCGACCATGATCGATGCGGGACTGCCGCTTGTTCAGGCACTCGACATCCTGTCAAATCAGGTAGAAAATAAGGTGTTGGGGAAATCTCTGCAACAGATTAAGACTGACGTCGAGTCAGGTGCAACATACGCCGATGCCCTCAAAAAACATCCCCGGATATTCAGTGAATTGTATGTCAATATGGTCGCCGCAGGTGAGGCCGGCGGTATTCTTGATACCATTCTGAACAGGCTGGCGTCCTATATTGAGAAGGCCATGAAACTCAAGAAAAAGGTGAAGGGGGCGATGGTATATCCTGCAGTCGTTTCATCGATTGCTATTCTGGTCATCGCCGTCATCATGATTTTTGTTGTCCCAACCTTTGCGAAGATGTTCAGCCAGCTTGGAGGAACATTACCCCTGCCGACCAAGATCATCATCGATATGAGTAATTTCATTGCCGGTATAGGAGGGCTGCTGGTCCTCGGAGCAACTATAGCGTTCGTTGTTTTTATCGTTCAGGTGCGGAGGACAGAAAAGGGCAAACATATCATAGACAGGATTATGCTGAGGCTGCCAATTTTCGGCCCGCTTCTGAATAAAGTCGCAGTGGCAAAGTTTACCCGAACCCTTGGAACCCTTGTCAGCAGCGGTGTTCCCATCCTTGATGGCCTTGAGATCACGGCAAAGACGTCAGGCAACAAGGTGATTGAATACGCGATTATGGATGTCAGAAAGGGCGTTGTCGGAGGAAAGACACTCGCAGAACCTATCACAAAAGCGAAGGTATTTCCCCCGATGGTCACCCATATGATCGCGGTCGGGGAATCAACCGGAGCGCTCGATGCGATGCTTTCAAAGATAGCCGATTTCTATGACGATGAAGTTGATTCGGCGGTATCGAACCTTACGGCGATGATGGAGCCCATGCTGATGGTGTTTCTGGGAGGCGCTGTCGGCTTTATTGTTGTCGCAATGTATCTCCCGATATTCAAACTGATTACACTGATAAAGTAGAACGTTGTGGTGAACTGAAAGTTTGAGGGGGGTGCACCTTCTCATTTATGCAGGGAGCATGTGTTGTGCCTGCATACGCAACAGGTTCCCGCGCGTGACGGGTATGAGTCTGCGGTTCACAAAACCCTCATTCGGAAAGATCCAGAGGATGATATGGAAGAAGACGCGTCTGCGCTGAAAAAAAGGATAAAGGCCCTGATAACGTTCAGGGTGCTGTTTATTACCCTCCTCTTCGGGTCATCCTTTCTCTTCGGAGCGTTTGAAAAAATCTCTTATTCCTATGTATTTTTTTATCTCATCGTTTCCCTGTACCTGCTCACTATCGTGTATGCGATGCTTTTCGGGAGGATCAGGAGTCTCGTTACATTTGCCTATGTGCAGCTGCTGCTTGATGTGGTCTCGGAAATAACGCTTATTTACCTCACCGGCGGGATTGACAGCTGGTTCTCGTTTACTCTCATCATCACCATTATTGCCTCAAGCATCGTGCTGAACAAAAGAGCAGGCTATGTGACGGCGACTGCAAGCAGCCTGCTTTACGGTCTGCTTGTAAACCTCCAGTTTTACGGTCTGCTGCCCATGTCGGGAGGTGAGAAACTTGCAGAGGAATATTACCTCTACAAGATATTTGTGCATATCCTTTCCTTCTATCTCACCGCATTCCTCAGCGGGTATCTCTCATCGAGGCTTGAGAAGACAGTAAAAAAACTTGAGGAAAAGGACCTTGATCTGCGGGACCTCGAGTTTTTCAACAAGGAGGTGCTGGAAAGCCTTCCCAGCGGTCTGTTTACCACAGACATGTCCGGAAAGGTGCTGATTTTCAACAGGGCGGCGGAGCGGATCACGGATACCCTTCAGGAAACCATTGTCGGACAAAGAATCGATTCGGTATTCCCGTTCTTCAGTTTTCCCTTTTCAGAGGGGCGGAGGGAAGAAGTAATCACGGTAGGCGGCGAGCAGAAGATAATAGGACTCACCATATCCCCTATTAAGGGCATAAATGAGAGCCCCAAGGGTTTTATTGTGGTATTTCAGGACCTGACACAGATCAAAAGCCTTGAGTCCGAAATAAAACAAAAGGAAAAATGGGCGGCGATAGGAGAACTGTCGTCAAGTATCGCACATGAGATCAGGAACCCCCTTGCATCGCTGAAGGGGTCCATTGAGATGCTCAAAGAGGACTCTGTCCCCCGGAATTACAAGGAAAGGCTTATGGAGATTGCCCTGAGCGAGATGGACCGCCTCAACCGCATCATCACGGATTTTCTCACCTATTCACGACCCTCTCCGCCTGAGCTTGAAAAAGTTGAACTGCCGGGACTTCTTGATGAAACGATAGAGCTTCTGAAAAATGTGGATCAGAACAGGGGGAGTGTTTTTATCAGAAAGCTTTACCGCGGCAGCTTCAGGGTGAATGCGGATCCGAAGAAACTGCGTCAGGTATTCTGGAACCTCGGGATCAATGCAATGGAAGCCATGCAGGAGGGAGGGGAACTTGAGGTTTCCACGCGGGACACTGACGGGTTTGTGGAGATAGTCTTCAGAGATTCGGGCCCCGGCATAGAAAAGGGAATTGTCGAAAAGATATTCTATCCTTTTTTTACGACAAAAGAGCAGGGCACAGGGCTCGGACTTGCGATTGCATACAGGATAATCGAGGAACACAGGGGGAGAATATACGTGCAAAGTAGTTCTGGAAATGGGACAAGCTTTGTGATTATACTACCGAAGGCCGATGAAACGGAATAACGGAAAGATACTGATCGTCGAAGATGAGAAAAGCATGCGGGAGGTGCTGAAGATCCTTCTCGAAGGGGAGAACTATGATGTTGTCTCTGCATCGGATGGTCAGGAAGGACTGTCCATAATCGACAGGGATATCTTCGATCTTGTCATCACTGACATGAAGATGCCCAAGGCCGACGGTTTTACGGTTCTGAAAAAAGTGAAGGAGATATCACCGGATACCATCGTCATCATGATAACCGCGTTCGGTACGACTGAGTTGGCGATCGATGCCATGAAACTGGGCGCGTATGACTACATCAGCAAACCTTTCAACATAGATGAAATCAGGCTGATTGTAAAGAAGGCGATGGAGAAAAAACGGCTGAGCGAGGAAATTACGCTCCTGCGGCAGAAGGTCGAAACTACCTACACCCTCGAAAATATCATCGGCAGAAGTCCGAAAATGCAGGAGATGTTCAAGCTTATCCCGAGGATAGCCCAGAGCCATTCCAACGTCCTGATAACGGGAGAAAGCGGGTCCGGCAAGGAGCTTGTTGCTGCTGCCCTGCATAACCTGAGCCAGAGAAAGGGCAAGAATTTTGTGACCATCAATTGTGCAGCATTTCCTGAAGGGCTTCTGGAATCGGAACTGTTCGGACATATGAAGGGCTCTTTTACCGGTGCCATATACAACAAGCAGGGGCTTTTTGAGATCGCGGACGCCGGAAGTCTCCTGCTCGACGAGATCGGGGAGATGCCGACCAGCCTCCAGGCAAAACTGCTCAGAGTGCTCGAAAACGGAACATTCAGGCGCATCGGCGGAACGAATGATATTAAGGTCGATGTCCGGATCATATCCGCTACCAACAAGGACCTCAAAGAGGAGATTGCAGCCGGGAGATTCCGCGAGGATCTGTATTACAGGCTGAATGTAGTTCCTATCAGTATTCCCCCGCTCAGGGAAAGAAGGGAAGATATTCCCCTGCTGGTGGAGCATTTTCTGAGGAAAACCTCCCGCGATATAAGAAGAATAGTGCCGGATGCGCTGAAGCTTCTGATCGACTATTCATGGAAGGGGAATGTTCGGGAGCTTGAGAACGTCATCGAGCGCATTGCGATCCTGACGGAGAAGGAAGAGATAACCCCTGCAGATCTTCCGCCTGAAATAACCGAGTATTCCGGAGAGATTAAGGCACTGCCGGATTTTGCCGATGCGGGGATTGACATCGATCAGATAATCGGAGATATCGAGAAGAAATACCTGCTTAAGGCTCTCGAAAAGTCAGGCGGAGTGAAGACAGAGGCAGCGAGACTTCTGAACCTTTCTTTCAGGTCGTTCCGTCACCGGCTTCACAAATACGGGATAAGTTAACCAGCCAAGATTGTTCATGCACTGCGGGTACAATGAGAGGATGCGGCATTTGCGCCCGTTCCCGCTCTTCGACCACTTTCGCGCCATCGTCTGATGATCAGGTTATCTTTCTTTCCCTGCGACTCCGCTCCTGTATGCGGCATCCGCGACAGCAGAGGCAACCGCGGTCACAACCCTCCGGTCAAAGATGCTCGGTACAATATAGTCTTCACTCAGTTCTTTCCGGTCGATTACTGAGGCAATAGCTCCGGCAGCAGCGAGCTTTATCTCCTCGTTGACAGTCCTTGCCCTCGCGTCCAGCAGGCCCCTGAACAGGCCGGGAAAACACAGCATGTTATTGATCTGGTTCGGGTAGTCGGACCTGCCTGTTGCGAGAATGCGGACATAAGGCGCTGCATCCTCGGGCGCGATCTCCGGTTCAGGATTTGCAAGGGCAAAGAGTATCGGATCGCGCTTCATGCGCAGTATATCGTCAACGCTGATAAGGTTTGGGGCAGAGACGCCGATGAACACGTCTGCGCCGTCCATCGCATCAGAGAGGCAGCCTTTGATCAGGCGGGGATTTGAATGGTCTGCTATCCATCGTTTTGCAGGATTCATATTCTTCCTCCTGCCCCTGTAAAGCGTTCCGTTTCTGTCACAGGTGATAATGTCACGTATCCCGACCTCCCTGAGGATTTTGCAGCAGGCGGTTCCCGCAGCTCCGGCCCCTGCAATCACGATCCTGAGTTTGCTGAATGTTTTTCCCGTTGCTTTTACCGCGTTCAGCAATGCAGCCAGCACTACGACAGACGTGCCGTGCTGGTCATCGTGAAATACCGGGATGTCAAGATGCTGCCGCAGCCTGTCTTCGATCTCAAAACATCTCGGAGCCGATATATCCTCAAGATTTATTCCGCCGAACGCCGGAGCGATGTTTTTCACTGTCAAGACTATTTCATCCGGGTCTTTTGTCGCGAGACAAATCGGGAAGGCATCGATGTTGGCGAACTCCTTAAAAAGCATTGCCTTCCCCTCCATGACCGGCAGCGCAGCCTCGGGTCCGATGTCCCCGAGACCGAGAACGGCGCTTCCGTCAGTAATGATGGCTACAGAATTCCGTTTTATGGTGTAGCGGTAGGTTTTGTCCCTGTCAGCATGAATTGCTGAGCAGATACGGGCGACTCCGGGGGTGTACACCCGTGAGAGGTCAGCGCGGTTTTTCACGGGCACCTTATTATGAATCTCGATCTTGCCCCCGTGGTGCTGGTGGAAAGTCCTGTCTACGACATGAATGACCCTGACACCTTCAATCTCTCTGACCGCAGCAACGATCGCTTTTTCGTGTTCATCATCCCGCGCATTCACTGTGAAATCGCGTACGATTGTCCCCTTGCCGGTTCTCACGATATCGACAGAGCCGACATCCCCGCCGGCATCCCCTATGGCGGTGGCAATCCTTCCGAACATGCCGACCTGGCTGATGATCTCAAGCCGTATCGTGATGCTGTAGCTCGGGCTGGGTGTTGTCCTCATACCGATAATTATACAGTGAAAAAAGGGATTAGTGAAAAGGTATAATACATGATGCACAGGAAAGGTACGAGACAGGGAAAGTCAGGCATTATCGCTGTCCTGTTTTTTTTCATTGCTGCGGGGTTCTATTTTGTCAATGAGAAATATCAGATTTTCGGGCAGCAGAACAGCGAGGCACTGGTCCCTGTCCTCTCGGTTAACGACGGTGATACCGTCAGCGTGCGCATCAACAAAAAACAGGAAAAGGTCCGGCTTGTGGGCATAGACGCCCCTGAACTGGCACAGGCCCCGTGGGGTGAAGCTGCGCAGAAGCATCTGGATGCGCTTCTGCACGCCGCGGGCAGGAAGGTCAGGCTCGAATACGACGTGGAAAAAAGGGACCAGTACGGCCGCATCCTCGCGTATCTCTGGACGGATGACGGCAGGTTCGTGAATCTCCTGATGATACAGGACGGGTATGCGATGCTTTATACCTTCCCCCCGAATGTGAAATACGAAAATGAACTCAGGTCAGCCCAGACGTCGGCGAGGGAGGGAAAGCGCGGTATCTGGAGTGAGGAAGGGCTGAAAGAAAAGCCTCGCGATTACCGGAAAGCGCATCCGAGAGAGTAGGTCACTGCTCATCGCATCCGGGCATTTCGATCTCAAGGTCATTCTTGTATCTGTTCAGTATCTTGCAGACTTCTTCAATATCATCAGCGAGTGACAGCAAATCCATGTCAACGGGCGCAATGGCATTGTGAGGAATAAGGTTGGACTGGAACCAGTCAAGCAGACCCTGCCAGTATTCTCTCCCGAAAAGGATTATCGGGAAAATGCCTATTTTTTTGGTCTGCGAAAGAGTCAGGGCTTCGAAAAGCTCGTCCATCGTGCCGAAGCCGCCCGGGAAAATGATGAATGCGGTCGAGTATTTCACAAACATGAGTTTTCTGATAAAGAAATATCTGAAGGAAAGGGAGATGTCCTGATATTGATTCGGGAACTGTTCAAGGGGTATTTCGATGTTCAGTCCGACTGATTTTCCTTTGCCCTGTTTCGCTCCCTTATTCGCCCCTTCCATGATGCCGGGTCCGCCTCCGGTAATCACAGAAAACCCGATATCTGAAAGCCTTTTTCCCAGTTCCGCAGCTTTTTCATAATAATACGAGCCGGGTTGCATCCGTGAGCTGCCGAAGACCGCGACTGACGGACCAAGGGTATGCAGCGTCTCAAATCCATCTACGAGTTCTGACTGTATTCTGAATACCCTCCATGTCTCCGAGTATTTCAAATCCTCCATGCGATTCTCCTTTTTATTTGAATTGTAAATAAATTTCTGCTAAAAGTCATTACAATGTTTCTTTCACCTCGCGGGCCTGTCCTCACACACAATATCACCGGGAAAAATATGAGGAGTCCCCGGGTTCAGGATATTTAGGATATAATAGGCAAAGAATTATCTGGAGGGCAGAAGATGGAAGCCTGGATCCTGGCAGCGGTCATTACCGTAGCGCTTCTCTGGACAGTGGTCATATACAACACACTTGTCGAGATGAAGAACAACGTCCGTAACGCGTGGAAACAGATTGATGTGCAGCTGAAAAGGCGGCATGATCTCATCCCGAATCTCGTCACTGTCGTGAGGGGGTACATGGAGTTTGAACGGGAGACCCTTGAAAGGGTGACAGCAGCCAGGGCCGGAGCTATCGCTGCGGCAGGTATCCGCGCGAAGGCTGAGGCTGAGGGTATTCTCACAAAATCACTGGACAGGCTTTTTGCGGTCATGGAAAATTATCCGGTATTGAAAAGCAACGAGAATGTGATGCATCTGCAGGAGGAACTCGCAACAACAGAAAACAAGATCGCTTTTTCACGGCAGCTCTATAATGATCTCGTTGCCGGTTACTCCACCAAAAAGGAGATCATTCCGAACAATTTCATTGCGGGGCTGTTTCATTTCCCGGAATTTGAATATTATTCTTCCGGAGCGTCTGACAGGCATCTGCCACGGGTAACCCCGGGCGCTGGAATGCAATGAGAAGGTATTTCCATATTGTTTGCCGTATTCCCTGTGTATGCCGCTGACGTATATTGAAATAGAGAAACAGAAGACATGGAGAATAGGAATGCTCTTTATTCTCCTGTTGTTTTTGTATTTTCTGGTGGTGATGTCCCTTATTCAGGGAATACTGATATTTTTCCCGTTCATTTTCCTCAGGGACGGATTTACCATTTTCTGGGGGAATCCGCTCTATGTGATAACAGTGCTGGGATTTTCGCTGGTGTGTGCAGCCATACATTTCTGGTTTTCCGCATCCGCTGCTGTCGAGCATGTAACAAAAAATCTTGAGGCTGTCCCGCCTGACCCTGACGACGGAATTCACAGGAGGCTTCTGAATATAGTGGACGAGATTCATGTGGTGACCGGCAGCAGGCAGAAAATCGCGTGTATTGTAATCCCGAGCCTGTCGATGAACGCGCTGGCGGTCTCAGACCTGAAAGGCAATGCTGCGATAGCCATTACCGAGGGCCTGCTGTCAAGACTTTCGAGGTCGCAGACCGAAGCGGTTCTGGCGCATGAGGCGGCCCATATTCTTTCCGGGGACTGCCTTGAGGCGAGCGTTGCAACCAGTCTTTTCGGTATGTATGCAGCGATGCTCGAAAAACTTCAGGCTATCGGAGAGGAAGAGTTTCACAGGGGGCTTCATCCGGCGTTTTTCCCCCTGTGGATGCTGGTGAAACTCAGCAGCATGCTCAGCATGTTCATATCAAGGGAGCGGGAATACAGGGCTGATGCTGCAAGCGTCAGAATGACCAGAAACCCGCTTGCCATGGCAGAGGCGCTGCAGATTATCTCCCGGAACTGGAGAGGTTCGGGAATCATCGCGGGCGGACTCGAAATGCTCTGCATCATCAATCCCCGGGAAGTTATGCGTGATGAGTCCGAAGGGTTCTGGGCGAATCTCATGTCTACGCACCCTCCCATCAGGAAAAGGATCAGGATATTGCTGCGCATGGTACATGTCAGAATCGAAGAATTTGAAAGAACACTCCGCGCTGGGGAAGAGACTGCGGAGGCCATGAATGCTTCGCAGCCCCTCTATTACGCCCTTAACGGCAGGCAGCAATGGCAGGGCCCGTATGACCTGCCGCAATTGTCTGCGTTACCCTGGCTATCCCCGCATACATGGATAAAGTCGGGAAAAGAGAAGGCTGCCGAGAGGGCTTCGGAAGACCCTGCAGTAAGTCCGATATTTACAGCACGTCTCAGCAAGGAGTCGCAGAATCTGTCAACCTTTCAGTGCCCGATCTGCAGGCAGTCACTCATACAGATACCGTATGAAAAAACCAGGGTGTATCAGTGCAGTTTCTGTAAAGGAGCACTTGTCGAGAGCGGAAAGATACCAAGAATCATTGCCAGGAGAGAAAAACAGTGTGAAGAAAGGCTGAGACTGCTGGCTGAAGCGGTAGCATCGGACAATCAGAGAAAAATTGTGTTCAAAAGGGCCGGAAAATCCGGAGGCAGCGCAAAGGCGCATCTGACATGCGCGCAATGCGGACACCCCATGCTGAGGACCTTTTACAGCCTTGCATATCTCATAGAGATCGACCGGTGCGGTCTCTGCAATATTACATGGTTTGATGCAGAGGAACTGGAAATGTTGCAGTGTCTTATCGACAATAAACTGACGGCAAAACTCGATTTTTCCGGCTCAGGACACGAAAATACCGGGTCTTGACCGCAGACCCTGATCTGCACCCGGAACATGCCCGTATTTCTAAATCTCGTAGCGATGATAAATCTCAGACCTCGTCGGGCATGTGCATATGTAGGAATGTCCAAACGAAACCTTATAGGAACATACGCCCGGATTTACTGTTGAAAGAAAGCAGCCGCCATCGCCGAAACATCTCTCTATCTTGCAGATATTTTTTGCATTACCGTTCAGGCACCTGAAAGAAAACATGCAGTCTGTCGTCATTGCAATCGTCTTATCTGAAATCCTGATAGCCATGTCCGCGATCCTTTCTTTTGGAGAAATATATATTATTACCATAAGAGTGATTACAGATTGGTCACAGATTCGGTTGACCGCATCCCTTCACATTCAGTGGTATTCTGCATGCGGCCGGCAGGAACGGACAGGCATGTCTGCTATAATCTATAATAAAGACAAAACAAACGAAGGGAGGAGATTATGAAGAGAAGGATTTTTTTCTTGCAGGCACTGATTGTTCTTGGTGCTGCCATGATGTTTTCATCAAATGTCGTTGCGCAATCATGTGTGGAATGCCATAAACAAATCACCCCCAGTATTGTGACTGACTGGGAACAGAGCAGGCACAGCAGGCAGAACATTTCCTGCGCAGCATGCCACGGAGACCTGCATAGCTCGGCGGAGGATGCAGCAAAAGCAAAAAGTCCCCTGCCGGACACCTGCGCCTCCTGTCACGAGAAGCAGGTGGCGCAGTTCAAAAAGGGCAAACACGCTTATGCCTGGGCAGCACAATGGGCTATGCCCGGCGCACACTGGCAGCCGATGGCGCTCATGGAGGGAAAGAAGGGCTGCGGAGGATGTCACCGGATCGGACTCAAGACCGAGGATGAGATTAAAGCGCTGAAAGAAAAGGGCGCAGACTTCGGACTTGCATCCTGCGATACCTGTCACACCCGGCATCTCTTTTCTGTGAAGGAGGCTCAGCAGCCTCAGGCATGCCAGACGTGTCATATGGGAATCGACCATCCCCAGTGGGAGATGTTTTCATCCTCCAAACACGGGGTCCGTTTCCTCCTCAAACAATTGAACATACTGCCGGAAAATGCTGCTGCGCCGAGCTGCCAGACCTGCCACATGAAGGACGGTGATCATGAAAACAGGACAGCGTGGGGGTTCCTCGCGGTCCGGCTGCCGATGCCCGAGGACAAGCAATGGGCAGCGGACAGAACCACCATCCTTCAGGGACTCGGAGTGCTCGACCCTATGGGCAATCCTACCGCAAGACTCGCGGTAGTGAAGTCAGCGGAGATGCTGCGGGTTACCCAGGAGGAGTGGCAGAAAGAGCGGGACAAGATGATCGCTACGTGCACGCAGTGCCACTCTCCGAAATTTGCAAAAGCAGAGCTTGCAAAAGGCGACGAGATGATACGGGCAGCCGACAGGCTGATGGCTGAAGGGATACGTGTGGTGAATGATCTGTACAAAGACGGAATACTCGTGAAACCGATGAAATACATTCACACGTCTGTGGATCTGCTGACATTTCACGATGCGCCCACGGTGATAGAACAGAAGCTTTTCATCATGTTTCTCAAGCACCGGATGAGAACCTTTCAGGGCGCGTTTCATGCCAATCCCGATTATGCATTGTGGTACGGCTGGAGCGAGATGAACCGGGACATTACGGAGATAAAGGCGCTTGCCGAAGATATGCGGGAAAAGGCACAGGCGAGGAAAAAGTAAACATGCAAAAATGCCGGATACCCCCAATGCCCCTCTGCACAGGGGTATTGGGGGAAAGTTGTTGTGTTCTTCACCAAAGTACTGCCACAATCCTGATGAGATCACCTGTCATCCGGGCATTATGTCGCAGATGCCGCCGCTCTTTCTGTGATTTCCCCTTCTTAGCGATCGGGAAAGCATTCAAATTTACTGCCGTGATGTCATAAGAGACCTGGAAATCTGATATAATACACATCAGTGGAAAATGCGCTTTCTGTAATCCCTCTTGGAGGTGTCGAGGAGATCGGCCTCAACACCACAATCCTCGAATATAATGACGACATTATCGTAATCGATGCCGGACTCATGTTCCCTGAAGAGGATGCGCTCGGCGTGGACTTCATCATCCCGGATTTTTCCTATCTGATCAACAACAGGCAAAAGGTACGGGCAATTGTCCTGACGCACGGCCATGAAGACCATACAGGTGCGCTGCCGTTCCTGCTGAAAGAGATCCGGGTGCCTGTCTATGGCACCCCTCTGACCCTTGGTCTGGTGAAAGAGAAGCTCAGGGAGCACGGGCTTGAAGATACCGAACTGATTCCGGTGATCCCGCGGGATATCGTCACGATCGGGGTGTTTTCGATCGAGTTCATTCGTGTGACCCACAGTATCGTAGACGGAGTCGGGCTCGGGATTACTACCCCTGTCGGCCTTGTTGTGCATACCGGAGACTTTAAGCTCGACCCGACGCCTGTCGACGGGCATCTCATGGATTTCCGCAGGTTTTCGGAATACGGGGAGAGAGGGACGCTCCTGCTTATGTCAGACAGCACAAATGCGGAAAAGGGAGGGTTTACCTATTCGGAGAAGGAAGTGCGCAGGGCGTTCGAGGATATCTTCTCAGCCACGAAGGGAAGGATAATCATCGCCACATTTGCCTCGAACATCCACCGGATACAGCAGGCGATCGACGTGGCGGTCAAGTACGGCAGAAAGGTGATCCTCTGCGGCAAGAGCATCGTGTCGAATGCGCAGATAGCGCTGAACCTGGGGTACCTGAAGATACCCCAGAATACCTGGCTCAAGCTCGAAGACCTTCACAGTCTCCCGGACCACGAGGTGGTTATTATTACCACAGGAAGCCAGGGTGAGCCAATGAGCGTGCTTTCCAGAATCGCGACCGATGAGCACAAGCATATCAAGATCAAGGAAGGCGATACCGTGATTCTTTCGGCAAAAATGATCCCCGGGAATGAACGTCCGATAGGCAAGATCATCAATCATCTCTTCAGGCGCGGCGCGAATGTCATTTATGAAAAGGTGTCAGAAGTGCATGTTTCAGGCCATGCCTCCAAGGAAGAGCTGAAACTCATGCTCAACCTTGTCAAACCCAAATATTTCATGCCGATACATGGTGAATACCGGCATCTCGTATACCATTCAATGCTCGCGCTGAAACTTGACATCCCGAAAGAGCACATCTTTATCCTGAAGAACGGTGATATTCTCGAAATCACTGCGAGCGGAGCGTCAAAAAACGGTAATGTGAATCCGGGGAGGGTGTTTATTGACGGCAAGGGAATAGGGGATGTTGAAGAGATGGTGCTCCGCGACAGAATGAGGCTCGCACACGACGGGATAGTCCTTATACTTCTGGCAATCGAGAAACTGTCGGGGAATATCGTCTCAGGACCGGAAGTGATTTCGCGGGGATTTGTATTTGAAGACGCATCCCAGGAGATTATCAGCAATGTGCGGGAACTCCTCACCAGCACTGTGAAGGGGCTCGACCGGGAGCTGATTGCAGATTCCTCGCTCCTTAAGGCAAAGCTCCGGAGCACCCTGAAGAAGCACCTCAGGAATACCATGGACCGCCGGCCGATGATCATGCCGGTTATCATTGAGGTCTGATGTTTCATGATTGAGGCGATAATTCTCGGGATTGTCCAGGGGATTACCGAATTCCTTCCTGTAAGCAGCACGGCGCACCTGATCCTGTTCCCATGGTTTTTCAACTGGACAGGAGAGGTAGATACCCTCACCTTTGATATTGCCCTGCATGCAGGAACCCTTCTGGCGCTCATTTTATGCTTCTGGAAAGACTGGCTGGAGCTCGTCCTGCATCAGCAAAAACGGCTTGGACTGATCCTTCTTGCGTCACTTCCAGCCGGAATTGCCGGACTGCTTCTGAATGATTTTGTCGAACACAGCCTCAGAAACCCGGTGGTAATCTGCGCCATGCTGATTATTGTCGGTATTGTCATGCTGGTGTCTGAGAAGACTCCCAGGCGTAAGGGAATAGAGGGGATAAGTCTGGCTGATGCCCTCGCCATAGGCGCTGCGCAGGCCCTCTCGATCATTCCCGGCGTTTCCCGTTCGGGCATAACGATTTCAGCGGGGCTCTTCAGAGGGATTGAGCGGGAGGCAGCCGCCAGATTTTCTTTCCTGCTTTCGACACCGATTATCGGTGGCGCCACGCTGCTGCATCTCCAAAAAGCCCTTGAAACCAGGGAAAACTACGACTTCCAGCTCTTTGCCGCCGGATTTGTCGTGTCATTTCTGACCGGCATTATCGCCATAAAGTTCCTGCTGCATTACCTCAGGAAGTACCCCCTGAACCTCTTCGTGTATTACAGGTTTGGGCTTTCTGCTGTTATAATAGCAGGTATATGGCTGAAAGGATAAAACGGATCAAAGAAGAGGTCCTGGGCGTAGTTTCAGTTATGGCCAGCCTTTTCCTTCTCCTGAGTCTTTTTTCACATTATCTTCGCGACCCTGTGCCCTTTTTCAGAACAACAGTCCCCCCCGAGCCGCTGCATAATCTTGGAGGGATACTCGGAGCTTATGTATCGGGGTGGCTCATAATCGCACTGGGAGTGGCTGCTTTTATTATCCCTGTCCTGATCACTGTCTTTGGTATCAGGAAACTCCTGGGCAAAGAAGGTCACAAGGCTTCCCTTCTGGGGGGGCTTCTCTTTGTCGTCTCTTCCGCGGTGCTGCTCGCACTCCTGTCACATACCTTCCATCTCTCGATAGAGAAATACCCAGACGGCATCGGCGGCCTTACCGGCAGGGGTGTTGCATATGTCGCACAGAAACTGTTGTCGGTACCCGGGGCATACATATTTTCCCTCTCCTTTTTCCTGTCCGCGCTCATCTTAATGAGCCCTGTGTCCGTCATTTCCGTTGCCTTCGGCAAGAGGCAAAAAAAGCCCGAGAGGAAAGAACTGTTCGAAGAGAGAATCCCTGAAGAGGAGGAGATACTGATTATTGAGCCCGAACCTTTGCCGGAGCCTCCTTCGGGTGTTCAGCCCGAGACGGTGATTCCGGGTAAAACAGGGGGATATGAACTTCCTTCCCTGGAGTTGCTGAGCCTGTCCGACTCATCGTCTGTAAGACCGTCAAAGGATGACCTGCTGACGGATTCATCGGTTATCGAAAAAAAGCTTGAGGATTTCGGAGTTGTCGGCAAGGTTGCCTCAGTGCACCCCGGCCCGATCGTAACCATGTATGAGTTTGAACCCGCTCCGGGGGTAAAGATCAACAGGATCGTATCCCTTTCGGATGATCTTGCCCTGGCCCTGAAGGCACAGAGCGTAAGGGTTTCGCCGATTCCCGGAAGAGCGGTGATCGGGATAGAAGTGCCGAACAAGCTGCGCGAGACAGTCTCACTGAGAGAAATCCTTTCGTCCGAAGGATTCAGGAAAAGCAGGTCGAAGCTTACCCTCAGCCTCGGAAAGGATATCGCAGGGCTGCCGGTTGTGGCGGATCTTTCAAAAATGCCCCATCTCCTTGTTGCAGGAGCCACAGGCTCCGGCAAGAGCGTATCCATTAACTCCATGGTCATGAGCATTCTGTACAAGTCCGCCCCTTCGGAGGTGAAGATGCTGATGGTAGACCCGAAGCTCCTCGAGCTTTCCGCGTATGAGGATATCCCGCACCTGATCGCCCCGGTAATCACCAACCCGAAGGAGGCTGCGGAGTCGCTGAAGAAGATGGTGATCGAGATGGAGAGACGGTACCGGTTTCTTGCGGAGAGGTCTTCGAGGAACATCGAGAGCTTCAACCAGCAGGCCAAAGAGGAAGAGAAACTTCCCTATATTGTCATCATTATCGACGAACTCGCAGACCTCATGTTCACTGCGCCGAACGATGTCGAGGATTCGATCGCGCGGCTTGCGCAGATGGGGAGGGCATCAGGAATACATCTTGTCCTTGCGACGCAGAGGCCTTCCGTTGACGTAATCACGGGAATCATTAAGGCGAATTTCCCTGCACGAATCGCGTTTCAGGTGTCTTCCAAGGTTGATTCGAGAACGATCCTTGATTCTCACGGCGCGGAACAGCTCCTCGGCAAGGGCGACATGCTCCTCATGCTGCCGGGCGCGAGGATCATACGTGTCCACGGCGCATTGATCACTGAGGATGAAACAAGGGCCGTCACAGAGTTCGTGAAAACTCAGGGCAGACCCGATTACACCATGATGGAAAGCATACAGACAATTGACCAGACTGATCAGGATAACAGGGCCGGAGAACGGGACGATATGTATTTCAGGGCGATCGAGATTGGAGAGACTGCCGGTGAGGTCTCTATCTCGTCAATTCAGAGAAGGCTCAAGATCGGCTATAACAGGGCAGCAAGGATCATGGAACTGCTCGAAGAAGACGGGCTCGTGGGCCCCCCGAAGGCTGCCGGGAAACCAAGGGACTTTCTCGGGAGAAGATAAGAGACGTCTTCAGATTACCCCCCCCTATTTTTTCTGTAATGTCACTTCCGTCTTCGTCTTTTGTAAACGCGAAGATGGCTGAAATATCCAGCACAGAGCTTTTAGCCACGTTTTCTTTCCTCTTTTCTCGACTCAGGGAGTTTTTCGAACAGGTTCGCATCTTTGAATCTTCCCCTCAGCGCTTTCACAGGGTCTTGGGGAATCGGCATGACTGTTATGGTATGGTATGCCCGTCATCTATCCATTCAAGCTTTGTTTTCGCTTTGATATCATATCTCCTGCGTATAGCGGCAGGGATGGCGGTCTGCCCCCTTACTGTCACCGTGCTTTCCATATTTCTCCCTCCCGTGACAATTATAAGATTTATTTCTATTTTACAAGATATAAATCATTAGCAGACAATCCCACCAAGAGTATGAATTGGCAAACGCATAGCTACTTCTCCATCAATCTTCACAACAATGGTCTCGCTTTCCTTCGAAAGATACGCTCCCTGAGTGGTCACAAAGAGCGTGTTAAGAAGCTTTTTCATATTCCATTAATCCTTCAGAAGTATCTCATTTCTTGACAAGCACCATGCTTACTTGTACAATAATTTGTACAATGTAAAAAGGAGATATCCATGGCAACGATTACATATTCAGATGCCCGCACAAGGCTTGCCGCAACAATGAAAAAAGTATGCGAAAACCATGAGCCTGTGATCATCACCAGGCAGAAGGAAGAATCAGTTGTAATGCTCTCTCTTGAAGATTTCAGAGCACTCGAAGAAACTGCATATCTTCTCCGCGTGCCCAAAAACGCCCTGCGTTTGCTGGAATCCATCGCAGAGCTTGAACGCGGCGGCGGAAAGACTCGCAAACTCGCCGAGTGAAGCTCATCTTTTCCAAAAATGCCTGGGAGGATTATCTCTACTGGCAAAAGACCGACAAGAATATGCTGAAACGCATAAACCGGTTGATCCATGAGATCATGAACGATCCGTTCACAGGTCCCGGAAAACCCGAACCGCTCAAGCACGGACTTTCCGGTTACTGGTCCCGCCGCATTAACGACGAGCACCGGATTGTGTATCGGCCTGCCGAAGATGCTATTCTTATTGCCCAACTGCGTTTTCATTACTGATTTCAGTTCTTCTGCACTTATCAATATTCCGGCAATCAATTATCGAAAGACCGGCGTATGAAAATATTTTCAGTTTCAATCCTTGTTTTCATGGAAGTATCTCATAAACTGTTCAATGTGAAGAAGGTATCGCTCCTCACCGAGTTTCAATCCACGCCCCTGCGCGAGGGGCGACGTCAACCGTCAGCAAAACCTCCCTATGTCGTTATGTTTCAATCCACGCCCCTGCGCGAGGGGCGACGTCGGTCACCGTCACCTTCCTCCCGCCTGTGACGTTTCAATCCACGCCCCTGCGCGAGGGGCGACACCTTGCTCCACCATCGTCTCTTCTACCGTATTCTGTTTCAATCCACGCCCCTGCGCGAGGGGCGACAGGATCTTTCTGCGACGCCATAAACTCTACAATGTTTCAATCCACGCCCCTGCGCGAGGGGCGACTTTATCTCTACGCCGGGTTCAGGACGGAG
Organism: Nitrospirota bacterium; assembly: GCA_040754395.1. Lineage (NCBI taxonomy): Bacteria > Pseudomonadati > Nitrospirota > Nitrospirota bacterium. The sequence goes on from JBFMCL010000026.1 coordinate 38,878, forward strand.
GACAGGTTTCAATCCACGCCCCTGCGCGAGGGGCGACTTTAATAGACCGGGTGATTTTATCAATATGCTCCTGTTTCAATCCACGCCCCTGCGCGAGGGGCGACATCGTATAACGGCGGCTGGACGCTTCTCAGAAAAGTTTCAATCCACGCCCCTGCGCGAGGGGCGACCGGAACCGAAAAAGGCAGTGAGCATACCAACACAGTTTCAATCCACGCCCCTGCGCGAGGGGCGACTACACCGGCATCGTGACGATCGCCGACTTCTGGCAGTTTCAATCCACGCCCCTGCGCGAGGGGCGACCCCCATCAAAGCGGCAAACGACATTGTCGGTAGCAGTTTCAATCCACGCCCCTGCGCGAGGGGCGACACCCTATGTCGTCTTCCGTCGTGAGCGCAAGCGTGTTTCAATCCACGCCCCTGCGCGAGGGGCGACACCCTATGTCGTCTTCCGTCGTGAGCGCAAGCGTGTTTCAATCCACGCCCCTGCGCGAGGGGCGACGATGACGACCGACCAGTCAAAGACGCTCGACGTGTTTCAATCCACGCCCCTGCGCGAGGGGCGACTTTAATATCGTATTCGCTATCATTGATAATGGTGTTTCAATCCACGCCCCTGCGCGAGGGGCGACTCACTTTTACTCAGGCGGAGTGTATTTATTAGGGGTTTCAATCCACGCCCCTGCGCGAGGGGCGACTGCAGCATAAGCAGGAGCATGAGCCCTATGCATAGTTTCAATCCACGCCCCTGCGCGAGGGGCGACATGTATCGGTTTTGGTTGCTCTGCCTTGCCGAGGTTTCAATCCACGCCCCTGCGCGAGGGGCGACCAAGACCTTGGAATTAATT